>NZ_DASZBY010000038.1:0-41541 GCF_035943795.1 Aliidongia sp.
TTCATCCCCGCGATCGACGCCCAGAGGTAGAACGGCGCGTAATGGTTGACCTCGGCGCCGTCGACCCCACGCTCGCGCAGCAGATAGGCCTTGAGGCCCAGCCCCGGGAAATCGTCGAGCAGCGGCGCCTTGGCCGCGACGCGCTGGCGGATGACCGTCGTGTCGTAGTCGGCCGGCAGGTCGAGTTCGTATTGCATGGCGTACATGAATTCCTCCACGGAATGCCGTTGACGAAGCCAGCATGACGTCCGATTATTGTTTTGAATATCGGGAAATTCAGAACTCCAATTGTCGAATATCGGGACTATCGACATGCTGACCACCTTCGACCTGGACGTGTTGCGCAGCTTTGCGGTCGGCATGGAACTCGGCGGCTTCGCCAAGGCGGCCGACTGTCTCGGGCGCTCCACTTCGGCGGTCAGCGCGCAACTGAAGAAGCTGGAGCAGCAGGCCGGCACGCCGATCTTTCGCCGCAATGGGCGACGCCTTGCCTTGACCGAAGCCGGCGAGGTCATGCTGGCCTATGCGCGCCGCCTGATCGCACTCAACGACGAAGCGGCGAACGCGCTCCACGACGTCAATCTGGAAGGCTGGGTGCGGCTGGGCGTCCAGGAGCATTTCGGCGAAATGCTGTTACCGAAGGTGCTGGGCTCCTTCGCGCGCGCCCATCCGAAGGTCAAGATCGAGGCTCGGGTTGCCCGCAAGACCGAGTTGCTGGCACGGGTGGCGGCAGGAAGCCTCGATCTGGCGCTGGCCTGGGACGACGAGACCTTCGTCGGGGGCGAGCGTGTGGCGGAGTTGCCGATGCGATGGATCGGTCCGGTCGACGAAATCGAGGGATGGTCACGATCGAGCGGCGAGCCCCTGCCGCTCGCCGCCGCCGAAGCGCCGTGCCTGTTCCGCGCCACCGCCACGGCCGCGCTCGACCGTGCCGGCATTCCCTGGCGGATCGCCTTCACGAGCCCGACTCTCACCGGTCTTTGGGCGGCAATGGAAGCCGGCCTGGGCTTCATGGTGCTGACCGAGTTCGGGTTGCCGGCTCGGGTGCGGGTCGTCGGCGATCGGGTGGGCTTGCCATCCGCCCTGCCTCGGCTCGCGCTCTCGCTGCATCAGGCGGATGCCGGCGCCGGCCCCGCGGTCGCGCGGCTTGCCGATATCGTGCGTCAGGCGGTGCGCGACAGCGTCCAGAAACTCGAGATCCCGCCTCCGCACACCCCGTCCCGCCCGGTTTGCGATGCGGCGTAGTCAGGCCTTCCGCCGGTGCCCGCTGACTTCTGCGCCGGCGTCGGACGCCAGGCGCCGGACGTCGAACAGTGCCGCAAGGGCGACCAGGGCGACGAATCCGAACGCGATGTGAAAATCCATCACGCTCGGCACGCCGGTGTCGTTGCCTTCGACGAAGGCGCCGAAACGCAGGCACAGCGCGCCGAACGCGATGCCCATGCCCATGGTCATCTGCTGCACCATGCTGGACAAGGTGCTGGCGCTGGCGACCTGCGCTGCGGGAATTTCGGAAAGGCTGAGCGTGGTGAGGCTGGTGAACTGCATCGACCGGCACAGCCCGTTCACGAACAGCACGAGGGCGATGACCGGCCAGGGCGTCGCCGGCGTCAAGAACGCGCAGGCGGCAGCGGCCACGACGACGACGAGGCCGTTGCCGATCAGAGCCGTGCGGAAGCCGAAGCGCGTCAGCACCGGCGAGGTCACGGTCTTCATCGCGAGATTGCCGGCGAACAGGGTCAGCACCAGCAGGCCGGAATGAAACGCATCCATGCCGAAGCCGAGCTGGAACAGCAGCGGCAGCAGGAAGGGCGCCGTGCTGATGGCGATGCGGAACAGCGAGCCGCCCCAGATCGCGACCGCGAAGCTGGGCACCTCGAGCGCGTGCAGATCCAACAGCGGGTGCGCATGGCGGCGGGCGTGACGCCACGCGAAGGCACCCAGCAGGACGGCCGCCGCGACGAAGCCCGCCACTTCGCTCCAGAGCGCATCCTGCCGGCCCAGGAGCTCGATGCCGTACATGAAGGCGACGCAGGCAGTACCGCCGAGCGTGAAGCCCGTCCAGTCGAACGGCTTCCTGGCCGGCTCCCGCTCGTTGCGGATCCAGGCCAAGGCGAGCGCGATGCCGACCAGGCCCAGCGGGATGTTGAGCAGGAAGATCCAGCGCCAGGAGGCGTAGGTCGTGATGAAGCCGCCCAAGGGCGGACCCAGCACCGGCGCCACCAGGCCCGGCCAGACGATGATGCCGATCATGCGCATCAGGTCGCGCTTCTCGGTCGCGCGCACGACGATCATGCGGCCGACCGGCACCATCATGGCGCCGGCGATGCCTTGGAGAATGCGCGCCGCGGTAAATTCCCACAGGCCGTTGGACAGGGCGCACAGCACCGAGGCAGCCGTGAAACCCAGGATCGCGCCGCCGAACACGGTGCGCGCGCCGAACCGGTCGGCAAACCAGCCGCTCGCCGGAATGAACACGGCGAGGGTCAGCATGTAGGCGGTCATGCCGAGGTTGAGATCGACCGGCCGCATGGCAAAGGACCGCGCCATCTGCGGCAGAGCCGTCGCGATCACGGTGCCGTCCAGATTCTCCATGAAGAATGCGGCAGCGACCAGGAGCGCGATGCGGAAAGGGGCGGCGGCGACCGGAGCCTGAGTTCCGTCCGGCACCGTCTACAGCAGGCCCAGCTCGAGCCGCGCTTCTTCGCTCATCAGGTCCTGGTGCCAAGGTGGCGTCCAGACCAGGTTGACCTTGACGTCGGTCACGCCGGCGACCGTACGGATGGCGGCGGCGACATCGCCCGGAAGGGAACCCGCGACCGGGCAATTGGGGGCGGTCAGGGTCATTTCGACATAGACCTTGCCGTCGGCACCCACCACCAGATCGTAGATCAGGCCCAGATCGACCAGATTGACCGGCAATTCCGGGTCGCGGACGGTCTTCAGCGCTTCCAGCACCTGGGCTTCGAGCGCCTTGTCCTCGCCCTGGATCTGCAGCTTGTCGAGCGGGTCGACCTCTGCCGCGGCGGGGCGGCCGGGCATGAAATCGAACAGGGTCTTGCCGTCGTCCTGCACGGTCATGGCTATTCCGTCTTCACCGGTTCGGCCACGGTACCGCCGGCCTTCAGCGCCGCTTCGAGCGCGTGCCAGGCGAGCGTCGCGCATTTGACGCGGGCCGGATATGCGGCGACGCCCTCGAGCGGGGTCAGGCGTTCGAAATCATCTTCCAGCGCATCGGCGACCTCCACTTCCGCGCCGCCGGTGATCTTGGCGTGGAAGGCGCGGAACATCTGGTTCGCTTCGTCGAGCGTCTTACCCTTCAGCACCTCGGTCATCAGAGACGAGGACGCCGTCGAGATGGCGCAGCCGCGGCCCTGGAACGCCACATCGGTGATCCTGTCACCCTCGACGGTCAGGTAGAGGTTGATGCGATCGCCGCACAGCGGGTTGTGGCCCTTGGCGCTATGGGTCGGATGGTCGATCTCGCGGAAGTTTCGCGGCTTCTGGCCATGGTCCAGGATGATGTCCTGGTACAGGTCGCGCAGGTCCATCATCGCCCGAACAACTCCTTTGCCGCCTTGATCGCCGTGACCAGCGCGTCGACGTCGCTCTCGTCGTTGTAGATGCCGAACGAGGCGCGCGTCGTCGCCGGCACGCCCAGCCGGTCCATCAGCGGCTGGGCGCAATGATGGCCGGCGCGGACCGCGACGCGGTGCTTGTCGAGGATGGTTGCCAGGTCATGGGGATGGATGCCGTCGACCTCGAACGACAGCACGGCGAGGCGCCGCTGGCCGGCACCCAGAAGCTTGACGCCCGGAATGCGCGACAGGGCTTCCTCGCCATATTGAGTCAGGCGCTCCTCATGCTCGAGGATCCGGTCGCGGCCAAGCGCTTCCATGTAGTCGAGTGCCACCGCCAGCCCGTGGGTGCCGGTGATGTCGGGCGTGCCGGCTTCGAACTTGTGCGGCACCTCGTTGAAGTCGGTATGCTCGAACGTCACCGACAGGATCATGTCGCCGCCGCCCTGCCAGGGCGGCATGGCGTCCAGCAGGTCGAACCGGCCCCACAGCACGCCGATGCCGGTCGGACCATAGGTCTTGTGGCCGGAAAAGACGTAGAAGTCGCAGCCGATCGCCTGCACGTCGACCGGCATGCGCGGCGCCGCCTGGCAGCCGTCGATCAACACCTTGGCGCCGACCGCATGCGCCTTGGCCACGATCGCCTCGACCGGCAGGACCGAGCCCAGCGCGTTCGCCACATGGGTGACGGCGACGAGCCTGGTGCGCGCGGACAGACGTTCCTCGAACGCGGCCATGTCGAGCCCGCCCGTCGCATCCATGGGCGCCACGACCAGCTTGATGCCGATCCGGTCGCGCAGCATTTGCCACGGCACGATGTTGGAGTGATGTTCGAGCTCGGTGATCAACACCTCGTCGCCGGCCTTCAGCATCGAGAGGCCCCAGGTCTGGGCCACGAGGTTGATCGCCTCGGTCGCACCGCGCACGAAGACGATCTCCTTGGCGGTCTTGGCGTTCAGGAAACGCCGCACCGTCTCGCGCGCGGCTTCGTACTTATCGGTCGCACGCTGGGACAGGCCGTAAACGCCGCGATGGACGTTGGCATAATCGCGCTCGTAGAAGCTCGATACCGCGTCGATCACGACCTGCGGCTTCTGGGCGCTGGCGGCGGTATCCAGGAACACGACGTCCGGATTGTTGCGGAAGATCGGGAAGTCCTGCTTCACCACGCGCGGATCGAACGCCGGCCGCGACAAGGGTGCCTCGGAAACCGGCACGTGGCGCAGATCGCTATCCTTGCTCATGACGCCTCTCTCACTTCTCGGGGTGCCGGGCCGCCAGCCAGCGGCCGATGGCGTCGGTCAGGTAGTCGCGGGCCTGCTCGTGGCCGACCAGTTCGACCGCGTCGATGACGAACGCCTCGATCAACATGGCGCGGGCCTGCTCGGGCGCGATGCCGCGCGAACGCAGGTAGAATTCCGCCGTCTCGTCCAGGTCGCCCACGGTGGCGCCATGGCTGCACTTCACGTCGTCGGCGAAGATTTCCAGCTCCGGCTTCGCGTCCATGACGGCGCGCTCGCCCAGGAGGATGGTCTTGTTCAGCTGGTAGGCGTCGGTCTTCTGCGCCGCCTGGGCCACTTTGATCTGGCCCTGGAACACGCCGTGGGACCGGTCGGCAAGGCAACCCTTGAACACTTCCTTGGTCCGACCGTCACGGGCGATATGCTCGATCACGGTCGCAACGGTGGATTCCTGGCGCTCGGCCAACAGATAGACGCCGGAGACGCCGCAGAACGCGCGATCGCCGACCACTCGGGTATTGATGTCCTGGCGCGCCATGGAAGCGCCCAATGACAGGGTGAAGCCGTCATAGACCGCGTCCGTGCCGATGGTGACGTCGAGCGTACCGGTGTGGAACGCGGCCGGCGCCTCGTCCTGCAGCCGGTAATGACCCAGATGCGCGGTTTCCGCGACCTCGACGCTCATGGCGGCATTGGTCCAGGTCCGGCCCACCCCGGTGAAGGTCTCGATCACCGTCGCGTCGGCGCCGGCACCGAGCCGGATCAGGCCCTTCAACTGGTTCGACGCCGGGTCGGGCGCCTCGCCCCAATGGAGCACATGGACCGGGTGGGTGAGCTTGACACCGGCCGGCACGATCAGCGCCAGACCGTCGGTGAAGAAGCCCTGGTTCAGCGCCCGGAACGCGTCGGGCGCGCCGGCCATGTGCTGAAACAGCTCGGCCGCCTCGCCGTTGTTGGTGGCCCAATCGGCGAAGGATCCCAGGAACACGCCGTCGGGCACGGCGCCGATGTGGCTGTGGTCGGCATCGAACCGGCCGTTGACGAACACCAGGCGATGGGCGTGGGTCAGCAGGCGGCACAGCCGCTCGCCGATCACGGTCGCATTGCCCGGCTGCGCCGGTGCCGGCGCGAACACGGTGCCGGTCAGGTTCTTCAGGTCGGTGAAGCGCCAGGCCTCGTGCCGGCGGGTCGGGAAGCCGGTCTCAGCGAAGCGTGCGCGCGCAGCATTGCGCGAGGCGCCGAGCCAGGCGGGCTCAGCCGGATCGTGCGAACCATCAAGGGAGGTGAGGAACGGAGCGGCGATCGACATGATCAGGCCGCATCGCCCAGCATGGCATAGCCGCTCTCTTCGAGCTTTTTCGCCAGGCTCTTGTCGCCGGACATGACGATCTTGCCCTGGCTCAGCACATGGACATGGTCGGGCACGATATATTCCAGCAGGCGCTGGTAATGGGTGATCAGCACGAAGGCCCGGTCGGGTGCACGCAGCTTGTTGACGCCGTCGGAGACCTGGCGCAGCGCATCGATGTCGAGGCCGGAGTCCGTCTCGTCCAGGATCGCGAGCTTCGGGTTCAACAGCGCCAGCTGGAAGATCTCGTTGCGCTTCTTCTCGCCGCCGGAGAAGCCGACGTTGACCGCCCGGTTCAGAAGGTCCTCGCGCAGGTCCAGAAGCTTCAGGGTCTGGCGCACGGTCTTCAGGAACTGGCCGGCGTCGAGCTCCGGCAGACCTTGATGCTTGCGCACCGAGTTCACCGCCGCGCGCAGGAAATACATGTTGTTCACGCCCGGGATCTCGACCGGGTATTGGAACGCCAGGAACACGCCTTCGCGCGCCCGCACGTCGGCGTCCAGCGCCAGCAGGTCCTGGCCATTGTAGGTGACAGAGCCCTCGGTCACCTCATAGCCGTCACGGCCGGACAGCACGCTCGCCAGCGTCGATTTACCGGAGCCGTTTGGGCCCATGATCGCGTGGACCTCGCCCGCCTTCACGGTCAGCGAGATGCCCTTGAGGATTTCATTGTCCCCGACGCGGGCGTGCAGATTCTTGATCTCGAGCATGTCGTTCCTCAGGTCTTCTATTTCTCTTGGCGCGACGGCCTCAGCCGACGCTGCCTTCAAGGCTGATCGCCAGCAGCTTCTGCGCCTCGACGGCGAATTCCATCGGAAGCTCCTTCAGAACTTCCTTGGCGAAACCATTGACGATCAATGACAAAGCGTCTTCGGCCGACAGGCCGCGCTGCTGGCAGTAGAACATCTGGTCTTCGCTGACCTTCGACGTCGTCGCCTCATGCTCGACCCGGGCCGTGCGGTTGTAGACGTCGATATAGGGCACCGTGTGGGCACCGCACTGGTCGCCGATCAGCAGGCTGTCGCACTGGGTGAAGTTGCGCGCGCCATTGGCCTTGGGCAGCACCTTGACCTGGCCGCGATAGGTGCCCTGGCCCTTGCCGGCCGAGATACCCTTGGAGATGATCGTCGACTTCGTGTTCCGGCCGATATGGATCATCTTCGAGCCAGTATCGGCCTGCTGCCGGTTGTTGACGATGGCGACCGAATAGAACTCGCCCACCGAATTGTCGCCGGTCAGAATGCAGCTCGGATACTTCCAGGTGATCGCCGACCCGGTCTCGACCTGGGTCCAGGAGATCTTGGAATTGGCGCCGCGACAGTCGCCGCGCTTGGTCACGAAATTATAGATGCCGCCCTTGCCCTCGGCGTCGCCCGGATACCAGTTCTGGACGGTCGAGTATTTGATCTGGGCGTCCTTCATCGTGACCAGCTCGACCACGGCGGCATGCAACTGGTTCTCGTCGCGCTGCGGCGCGGTGCAGCCTTCGAGATAGCTGACGTAGGAGCCCTCGTCGGCGACGATCAGGGTCCGCTCGAACTGGCCCGAATTGGCTGCGTTGATGCGGAAATAGGTCGACAGCTCCATCGGGCAGCGCACGCCCTTCGGGATATAGACGAACGAGCCGTCGCTATAGACCGCCGCGTTCAGCGCCGCGAAGTAGTTGTCCGTGGTCGGCACGACCGAGCCCAGGTACTGGCGCACCAGCTCCGGATGCTCCTGGATCGCCTCGCCCATCGAGCAGAAGATGATGCCTTCCTCGGCGAGCTTGCCCTTGAACGTGGTCGCGACCGAGACGCTGTCGAACACCGCGTCGACCGCGATGTTGCGCACGCCGGCCAGCATTTCCTGCTCCTTGAGCGGGATGCCGAGCTTGGCATAGGTCTTCAGCAGCTCCGGATCGACCTCGTCGAGCGACGAGACCGTGGGCTTCGCCTTGGGGGCCGAATAATATGTGGAGGCCTGATAGTCGATCGGGTCGATCTTGAGCTTCGCCCAATCGGGCGGCGTCATTGTCAGCCAGGCGCGGAATGCGGCCAGACGCCATTCCAGCAGCCATGCCGGCTCGTTCTTCTTGGCCGAGATGAAGCGGACCGTATCCTCGTTGAGGCCGATCGGCGCGGTCTCGCTCTCGATGTCGGTGAAGAAGCCATACTTGTATTGGCTGTTGTCGGCAACGGCGCGGACGGTGTCGAGGGCTGCGCTCATGGTGCGGTCGTCTCGATGTTGAACTGTGGGGCGAATGAGGGGATCGGATGGCTGGGCTGGATCATCTCGCCGAGCGTGATGTTGCCGAGCGCATCGCCGACCGCCTGGTTGATCCGGTGCCAATGGGGCCGGGTCGGGCAATAGTGCAACCGGTCGCAGGGACCGATCTTCGAGGTGCATTGGGTCATCGCGAAATCGCCGTCGATCGCGGCGACGATCTCGGCCACCGAGATCTCCTGGGCATGCCGCGCCAGGCGGTAACCGCCCGCGGCCCCGCGCACGGCCGACACGACGCCGGCCTTGGACAAGAGCTTCAGCACCTTGGCCACCGTCGTCTGGGGCAGGCGCGTATCGGCGGCCAGATGCACAGCATTGACCTGGGCCGGCGCGACCGAAGCCAGATGGGTGGCGACGATGACGCCGTAGTCCGCGAGTTTGCTCAGAATGATCATTGTCGACCCTTCCTCAATCTAGACTGATTTAGTCCTGATTGAGCCGACTCTCAACCCCGGAGACGAAATTAGCCCCGCATGGCACGCATGGGGCCAGAGCGGAGATTACGCGAGGCGCGACGATCCGGCCTGGCCGCAGGCATGACAAAGACCCGCCGGCCGCGCTATGGTCCGGCCGCGCCCGCGACCGCATCGGACCCATTTCAAGAGTTTGGCCCCATGTCCCGTCATTCCATTTCCGTCGCGGCAGCTACCCTCACGGTGCTTTCCCTCGTCTCGCTCAGCGCTCGGGCGGAGACGGTCAACCAGACGCTCGACGGCAAGTCGCTCGCCGTCGACGTGACCTGCGTCGACCAGGTCGAGATCCAGCCGCAGGCGGACCTCGCCGGCAAGGTCACGGTCGAGGCGACCTCGACCAAGGACGGCGAGTTGAAGGACTTCGTGTTCGCCGGCGGCGAGACCGCTTCGGTGCGACGCGATCACCACACCTGCATCACCCTGTCGATCGAGCGGCCGAAGATCCGGGTCTCCATCCACGTCCCGGCCGGCATGCCGATCGACATCAGGAACGGCGGATCGACCGACTATGTGATCGGCGCGGTCGGCGGCGTGCTGCATGCGCAAATGTCCGGCTCGGGCAACCTCAAGGCCGAACACGTGACCGATCTGGGCCTCGGCATCTCGGGGTCGAGCGACGTACGGATCGGCCAGGCGACCGGTCCGACCGAGATCCGCATCTCCGGCAGCGGCGACGTCAAGATCGGCAACGCCGACATGCCCGGCCTGAAGATCGACGTGCGCGGCAGCGGCAGCGTCTCGATCGACCAGGGTCAGGTCGGCGCCCTGACCGCCTCGGTCGCGGGATCGGGCGACCTGCGCATCAAGGCTACGGCGGGGGACGCCACCCTGTCGACCGTCGGATCCGGTGACATCGACGTGGCGAAGGTGACGGGCAAGCTGATCAACAATAAGGTGGGCTCCGGGACCATCCGCGTGGGCAAGAGCTGATACATATTGGGTCGATAGGAGGGAGAGAGACAGCCATGCCGCTCCCTCCGGCATCCATTCATCCCTCAAGGACCACCCCCGCATGATCTGCCTCGTCACCGGTGCCACCGGCTTCGTCGGTTCGGCCGTCGCCCGCAAGCTGATCGCGGCGGGGCACGAGGTGCGCGTGCTGGTGCGCGCGGCCAGCGACCGGCGCAATCTCGCCGGCCTGGACGCGGCCCCGGTCGTCGGCAGCCTCGACGATCACGCCTCCCTGGCACCGGCCCTCAAGGGGTGCGAGGCGCTGTTCCACGTCGCCGCCGACTATCGCCTGTGGGTGCCCGAACCGGCCAGGATGTACCGCACCAACGTGGATGGCACGGTGGCGCTGATGGAGGCCGCGATGGCCGCCGGCATCAGCCGCATCGTCCATACCTCGAGCGTCGCGACCTTGGGCCTGCTGCCAGGCGGCGCCGATGCCGACGAGGCGACGCCGGTCTCGCTCGACCAGATGGTCGGGCCCTACAAGCGCTCGAAATACCTCAGCGAGGAAGCAGTCCGAAAGCTCGTGCGCGAGCGGCAGCTGCCGGCGGTCATCGTCAACCCCTCGACCCCGGTCGGCCCGCGCGACGTCAAGCCGACGCCGACCGGCCGCACCATCGTCGAGGCCGCGTCGGGACGGATGCCGGCCTTCGTCGATACCGGCCTCAACTTTGCCCATGTCGACGATGTGGCCGACGGCCATCTGCTGGCGTTCGACAAGGGCCGGATCGGTGAGCGCTACATCCTGGGCGGCGAGAACCTGACCTTGCGCGCCTTCCTCGCCGTCATCGCCGGCCTGTCCGGCCGCAAGGCGCCGACGGTCAGCCTGCCGATCGACCTGCTGATGCCGCTCGCCTACGGGGCCGAACTCTATGCGCGTGTCACCGGCAGGGAGCCGTTCGTGACGCGCGATGGTCTGACGCTCGCCCGCAAGAAGATGTTCTTCACCATCGCCAAGGCGCGCCGCGAGCTGGGCTATGCCCCGCGTCCGGCCACCGAGGGCATCCGCGACGCGCTCGACTGGTTCCGTGCCAACGGATATATCCCGGCCTGACGTGCTTGCCCTCCGGGTTCCTATGAGGCATTGAGTGCGCCGATGAGCGATCCCCTGCAGAGCGCGCCCGCCCCCGGCACCCTCGAGACCCCCTCCGGCAAGACGGCGGCGGACGAGAATTTTCCGGTCGGTTCCTGGCTGATCCGCCCGGACCTGCGGCGGCACGTCCATACCTTCTATAATTTCGCCCGCGCCGGCGACGACATCGCCGACAATCCGGATCTGGCCGCCGCCGACAAGGTGGCGCGCCTCGCCCGCATGGCCGAGATCATCCTGGGCCAGGGCAACCGGGCGACCGAGGAAGCCGAGTCGCTGGCCTGCGTCCGCATGCGGGCGAGCCTGGCCGAAACCGGCGTCACGCCGCAGCACAGCCTCGACCTGCTGAAGGCCTTCACTCAGGACGCCAACAAGACGCGCTACCGCGATTGGGACGACCTGCTCGGCTATTGCTTCCTCTCGGCCTCGCCGGTCGGGCGGCAGTTGCTCGACCTGCATGGCGAGGGAGCCGCCTGCCGGCCCGGGGCCGACGCGCTGTGCAACGCGCTGCAGGTCATCAACCATCTGCAGGACTGCGCGGACGACTATCGGGCGCTGGACCGGGTCTATCTGCCGACCGGGCTGATGGAGCAGGAAGGCGCAATGATCGGCGACCTGTCGCGCCCGGCGCTGACCCCGGCGCTGCGCCGTGTGCTCGACCGGACCATCGCGCCGCTCGAAGGCCTGCTGGTGCAATGCGCCGACCTGGTGGTGCAGGTCGAGGACGTCCGCATCGCCTTGGAATGCCAGGTCATCCGCGCGATGGCGATGCGCCTGACCCGGCGGCTGAAGCACGAGGACCCGGTCGCCACCCGGGTCGAACTGTCGAAGCCCGTGGCCGGCGGCCTTGCCTTCGCGGCCCTCGTCTCGGGCATCCTGCGCCGTCGTTTCCGGCCCATCCCCCGCTCCATAGCGCAGCATCCATGAGCATGGGCGCACCGATCCCGACCGAGCCCGCCGACGAGGCGACGCCCGACCTCGCCGCCGTCACGCAGCAGGTCGGCCAAGCCAAGAGTTCGTTCTACACGGCGATGCGGCTGTTGCCGGAAGACCGGCGCAACGGCATGTACGCGATCTACGCCTTCTGCCGCGAGGTCGACGACATCGCCGACGAGCCGGCGCCCCAGGATGAAAAGCAGCGCGGGCTCGCCGTCTGGCGCGACGAGATCGACGGGATCTATGCGGGGCGCCCGGCCGCCCTGCTCGTCGGCCGCGCGCTGGTCGGCCCGATCCGCGCGTTCGACCTGCAAAAGCGGGATTTCCATGCCGTGATCGACGGCATGGCGATGGATGCGGAGCGCGACATCGTGGCGCCCGACGCGGCCGAACTCGACCTCTATTGTGACCGGGTGGCGAGCGCCGTGGGCCGACTGTCCGTGCGAATCTTCGGTCCCTACGAGCCCCGTGCCGACGAAGTCGCCGAGCATCTGGGCCGCGCGCTGCAGTTGACCAACATCCTGCGCGACATCGACGAGGATGCCGAACGCGGCCGACTCTATCTGCCGCGCGAGGCACTGGTGCGCCACGGCATCGCAACGCGCGTCCCGCTCGAAGTGGTCGATCATCCGGCGATCCACGCCGTCTGCGCCGAACTGTCCATCGAGGCCGATCGCCGGTTCCGGCTGGCCGACGTCGCGATGGCCGCCTGCTCGCGCCGGACCATGCGACCGGCGCGCATGATGAGCGGCGTCTATGCCGCGATCCTGCGGCGCTTGATCCGGCGCGGCTGGTCGGCGCCCCGACCGACGGTCAAGGTGCCGAAGCTCGTCAAGATCTGGATCGCGCTGACCCGCGTGTTCTTCTGATCCCATGCAACCGATCACCCACGTCATCGGCGCCGGCCTCGCCGGGCTCAGCGCGGCACTCCGCCTGACGGAGGCCGGTCATCGCGTCGTGATCTACGAAGCGGGGCCGCAAGCCGGTGGCCGTTGCCGGTCCTATTTCGACGAGCCGCTCGGTTGCCGTATCGACAACGGCAACCACCTGCTGATGAGCGGCAACGATGCCGCCATGGCCTATCTGACCTTGATCGGCGCCGCGGACACGCTCGAAGGTCCGGCCGACCAGCGCTATCCCTTCGTCGACCTCTCGACCGGCGAGCGCTGGTCGCTCGCCCCCAACCGCGGCAAGCTGCCCTGGTGGGTGCTGGTCCCGGGCCGGCGCGTGCCGGGCAGCCGGGCGCTGGACTATCTGGCCGGCCTGCGCTTTCGCAAATGCGGCCCCGACGCGACCGTGGCCGACCTGGTCGGACGGAATTCAAGGCTCTATCGCCGGTTCTGGGAGCCGCTGGCGGTGGCCGCCCTCAATACCGAGGCGAAGACCGCCGCCGCCCACTTGCTGTGGCCGGTGCTGGAGGAGACCTTCGGACGCGGCGGCGACTTCTCGCGCCCGTTGGTGGCGCGCGACGGCCTGTCGGAGAGTTTCGTCGATCCGGCGCTCGCCTGGCTGGCGCAGCGCGGCGCCACGCTGCGCCTGTCGACGCGGGTGCGCAAAGTCGGTTTCCATGGCGATCGCGCAGTATCGCTCGATCTGGGTGGCGAATTCGTCGGCCTCGACCAGGGCGACAATCTGGTCATCGCCGTCCCGCCCGCCGTCGCGACCGGCCTGGTACCCCACCTGGTGGCGCCGACCGAGTTTCGACCGATCGTGAACGCGCACTACCGCCTCGACGAGACCGATGCGGTGCCGGGGATCCAGATCCTGGGTGTGATCGGCGGCACGGCGGAATGGATCTTCCGGCGCGGCACGCTCGCCTCGGTCACGATCAGCGCCGCGAACCATGTCGTGGACGAGGAAGCCGAGACCCTGGCGCCGCGCATCTGGGCCGACGTGGCGGCCGGCTTGGAGCTCCGCGACCGGGCGATGCCGGCTTGGCGCATCGTCAAGGAAAAGCGCGCGACCTTCGCCGAAACGCCAGAACAGGTGAAACGCCGGCCGGAAGCGCGTACGTTCTGGCGCAATCTGGCCTTGGCGGGGGATTGGACCGACACGGGGCTGCCTGCAACCATCGAAGGGGCCATCCGTTCAGGAGTAACGGCAGCCACTCTGCTGAGAAGTGCTTGATTTGTTTCAATCGGAGCATCAGTTCAAGGGACGCGTTACAGCCATTACGCGTTCGCTCTTGAGGTCCTCGCTCTTTTTGCCCAGACTTCGCTGCAGTGCGAAGTGATTTTCGCCCGCCCGCGCCACTGATCATGACGGAGCCCATGCCTGCAGACCCGATGAGAGCCGCCCCGCTGGCCGAGCCTTCGATCGCCGCGCTCGACGCCGCGATCGAAAGCGCGACCGAGGCGCTCGTCTCGCGTCAGAACGGCGACGGGCACTGGGTCTTCGCGCTCGAGGCGGACGTCACGATTCCCGCCGAATATATCCTGCTGATGCACTACCTGGACGAGATCGACTTCGATCTGCAGGAATCGATCGCGCGCTATATCCGCAAGACGCAAGGGCAGGACGGCGGCTGGCCGCTGTTCCATGCCGGCCCGTTCGACATCAGTGCCACGGTAAAGGCCTATTACGCGCTGAAGCTGGCCGGCGACGACATCGATGCGCCGCACATGGCCCGCGCGCGCCAGACGATCCTCGGTGCAGGAGGGGCCGCGCGCTGCAACGTCTTCACCCGCATCGCGCTCGCCTTGTTCGCCCAGGTGCCGTGGCGCGCCGTGCCGGTGATGCCGGTCGAGATCATGAACCTGCCCAAGTGGTTTCCCTTCCACTTGAACAAGGTCAGCTACTGGTCGCGCACGGTGATCGTGCCGCTGCTCGTGCTGATGACCTTGAAGCCGCAGGCCAGGAACCCGCAGAAGGTGAGTGTCGCCGAACTGTTTGCGACGCCGCCGTTCGAGGAAACCCGCTATCTGCATTCGCCGACCCGGAATTTCTGGGCATCCGCATTCCGCTGGGTCGACCATGTGGTGCGCTTCGCCGAACCGTCCTTCCCCAAGAAGGGTCGGCAGAAGGCGATCGAGCGCGCCATGGCGTTCATCCAGGAACGGGTCAACGGCGAAGACGGCCTGGGCGCCATCTTCCCGGCCATGGCCAATGCGGTCATGGCGATGGAACTGATGGGTTTCGCCAAGGACGATCCGCGCCTGGTCACGGCCAAGCATGCGTTGAAGAAGCTGATCATCCTCGACGCCGACGGCGATTCGATGGTCCAGCCCTGCGTATCGCCGGTCTGGGACACGGGCCTCGCCGGCCATGCGATGCTGGAAGTGGGCGACGTGCGCAACGGCACGGCGAGCGAGGCCGGCAAGCGTGCCGCCGCGGCCGCGTCGGACTGGCTGGCATCGAAGCAGATCCTCGACGTGATCGGCGACTACGACCAGTCGGCCCCGGGCATCCGGCCGGGCGGCTGGGCATTCCAATATGCCAACGCGCATTATCCCGACGTCGACGATACGGCCGCGGTCGTGATGGCGATCGACCGGGCCGGTGATCCGAAGCACCGCGAGAACATCGAGCGCGCGGTCGAGTGGGTCATCGGCATGCAGTCGAAGAACGGCGGCTGGGGCGCGTTCGATGCCGACAACGAGCATTACTACCTGAACTACATCCCGTTCGCCGATCACGGCGCGCTGCTGGATCCGCCGACCGCCGACGTCAGCGCGCGCTGCATCTCGATGCTGGCGCAACTCGGCTACAAGCGCGGCAACCCGATCGTCGACAAGGGCGTCGCCTATCTGTGGCGCGAGCAGGAGCCGGACGGCTCCTGGTACGGCCGCTGGGGCACCAACTACATCTACGGGACCTGGTCCGTGCTGTGCGCGCTCAATGCCGCCGGCGAGGACCTGGCATCCCCTGGCATCCGGAAATCGATCGACTGGCTGGTCGCCCAGCAGAATACCGACGGTGGCTGGGGCGAGGACGGCATCAGCTATTACGACGGCCATCACGGCGAGGGCAACGGCTCGACCGCATCCCAGACTGCCTGGGCCGTGCTGGGCCTGATGGCGGCCGGTGCCGTCGATCACGACGCGGTCGAGCGCGGCATCGACTATCTGCTGCGCACGCGGCCGGAAAACGGCCTCTGGCACGAGGACACCTATACGGCCGTCGGTTTCCCGCGGGTGTTCTACCTGCGTTACCATGGCTACCGCGCCTATTTCCCATTGATGGCGCTGGCGCGTTTCCGCAACCTCAAGACCGGCAATTCGAAGCTCGTCATGCACGGCATGTGATCCGCATGCCCCTTCATCTCGGTATTCTGACGGGCCTCCAAACGGAGGCTCGCTGTCTTTCGGCCGGCGGCGACAAGGACCGGGCACCGACCCGGACCGTGGCGCTCAGCGGCGCCCGCATCGACGGTGCCCGCACCGCCGCCCGCCGACTGGTCGACGCCGGCGCCACCCATCTTCTCAGTTTCGGCCTGGCCGGCGGCCTCGACCCTGCCCTGCAGCCGGGCATGCTGCTGCTGCCAGAGCGGCTGCTGATTTCTCACGGCACCAGCCTGCCGGTCGATGCGGCCTGGCACGCCGCCGCGCGGAAGATCCTCGCAACCTGTCAGCCGGTGACGGCACCGACCATCGGCAGCTACGACGCCGTGGCGACGGTCGCGGACAAAGCGGCGCTGTTCAAGCAGACCCGGGCCGTGGCGGTCGACATGGAAAGCCATGTACTGGCCCAGACGGCGCCCGCACTGCCGCTGCTGATCGTGCGAGTCGTCGCCGACACCAGCCGCGACACCCTGCCGCCGGCAGCCCTGGTCAGCATCCGATTGGACGGGTCGACGAACCTGCTAGCCGTATTCGGCTCGGTTCTGCGCCGTCCGCTGCAGGTGCCGGCGCTGATGCGCCTCGGCCGGGCCGCGGCCAAGGCCGAAGCGACATTGCGCGAGGCCGCGCGCCTCGGCCTGCCCTCCGGGTTCGGACTGCTCTAGCAGCCTGTCGGACTTGACGCGGCGCAGTACGATTGTGCTGGGGCGCGTGCCAGATAAGCCAGAATAGCGCGCAGACGAGTGGGACGGCGATGAGGAACGAAGCGGCACGCTTGTCGTATCGCGCTGCAATTGCTCCGAGGCCCGTTGAGTTTACAAAAGAATCATTCGACGGGATTGCAGTCGAAAAACAGCGCGAAGTCCGTTTTGCGCTGGCCTCCCCGGGTGGTTTTGGAGGAAATGGCAGGCTCGATCCCACGATCTTCCGGGGCCTCGATCAAAGCGTCGGCATCATAGGCCTTGTCGGCGAGAAAGGCTTCCGGCTCGACCTGGTCGAGCAACGATTCGGCCTGACGAAGTCGGATTGCCGACCCGGCGTGAGCGACGGGGTCGGCGTCATGCGGGCGTATGGGTGTGCGCAGCCGGCGTGACGATCGCCGCCAGTTCGTCGCATACCTCGCGCCATCCGACCGCCTCGAGAAAGGGCAGTTGCGAAGCCAACCGGGTCGCCATCCACCGAGCGAGGATCGGGGTGGGGTGGCCATCGTCCAGTACGAACTCGGGCATGGGATTCTGCGCAAGGAAGCCCGCCATCCATTCATGGTCCCGCTTCGAGCGCTCGGACCAATGGCCGACGACATGGCGAGGCTCGTCAAGGAAAATCACCGTCGGCAGGCGGCTCACGCCCCCGCGACCGGGAAACAGCGCTGCGAGCGCCGCATGGGCGTCGCGGCTGACGATACGAAGGTTGGCGAGCGGGGACGCTTCGGTCAGGCGGCCGATAAGCGGCAGGTTGAGCACGGAATCGATGCAGTAAGCCTCCGTGAGAACCAAGATGCGCCCCGCTCCGAGCGGCGCCTGACCCGCCTGCTCCCGCACGAAAGCGAGGCGGTCGTAAACTACGGCGAAGGCGTCGGCGTGCACCCGCAAACCGGATTTATAATCCTCGAAACTGACACCCTCTCGGTAGGCTGCCTCCACATCGGCGAGCATTTCGGTATCCCTCCGCGACGATCGAGAAACTTGGCCAGTCAAACTGGCGCCTCGATCGAAGAGGTTCTACTATGACCCGCTCGTGTAAGGGGGCCACATAATGCGGCGAACGGGCCAATCGAACATGCTTACTGAACGACGACAGACGGAGCATTACCCCTCTTTGGATTGGCCGGTCATCGCGATGGCGAAAGCATTCCCCGCCGAGACCCGGACGGGAAGTCATCATCACGATCGCGCCCAACTCCTCTTCGCGACCAGGGGTCTGGTGATCGCCGACACATCGGCCGGGACTTGGCTAGTGCCCCGTGGCCACGCACTGTGGATACCGGCTGGCCTGACCCATGACGTGAGCATGCACGGGGAGGTGAGCATGCGCACGGCTTACATCCGCGCGGCTGAGGCGGCTCGCCTGCCGTTGGCATGTCGCGTGCTCAAGGTCGGACTGCTCCTTGAAGCGGCCCTGACCGCGCTCGCGGAGACGGTTTCCGATTCGAACTGCACGGCACGCACGGACCATTTGATCTGGCTCATCTTGGACGAAATAGGGCGCGCCCCTTCGACAACACTTGCACTGCCCCTCCCGAAGGACACGCGATTGGCGCGACTGACGCACGCTCTCATTGCTGATCCGGGCTCGACCCTGACAGTTGACGGTTGGTGCGAGATGATGGGACTCAGTCGGCGGACCATGACCCGTCTGTTCAGGTCTCAAGTCGGCATGTCGTTCGGTGATTGGCGACGACGGCTTCGACTCCTATCAGCAGCGAGGCGGGTTGCGGACGGGGAGCCTTTGGCGAAGGTGGCAGCCAGCCTCGACTATCAGAATGTCGCCGCATTCCGCACCATGGTACGGCGTGATTTCGGGGACGCCTTTCCCGAACTGGCCGCGCGGGCGTTGTAGTTTCTGTTTGGCCTCTGCGGTGCAAAAGTAGCTGCTGCCAAGGTATGGCCCGAAAAGAAAACGGGCGCTGCCATCGGCAGCGCCCGCACATCTTAGCGCGATTGATCCGCAGTCAGGACGCGGCGGCCATGTCGGCCAATTCCGGCGGCATCTTGAAGCGGACATTCTCTTCGACGCCGGCCAGCAACTCGACCTCGGTGGCGCCCAGTTCCTTCAGACGCTCGACCACTTCCGTGACCAGCACTTCCGGGGCGGACGCGCCGGCCGTGACGCCGACGGCAGCGACGCCCTCCAGCCAGGCCGGATCGAGCGTCGAGGCGTCGGCGATCAGGTAGCCGCGGATGCCCATCTCGCCCGCCAGTTCGCGCAGGCGGTTCGAGTTCGAACTGTTGTGGGCGCCGACGACCAGGATGACGTCGACCAGATTGGCCAGTTCGCGCACGGCGCGTTGGCGATTCTGGGTCGCATAGCAGATGTCCTTGGTGCTGGGCCCGACGATGTCGGGAAACCTCTCGGTCAGCGCATCGATGACGCTCTTGGTATCGTCGACGCTGAGCGTGGTCTGGGTCACGTAGGACAGCCGATGCGGATCGGAGACCACGAGCCCGGCCACGTCCTGCGGAGTGGCGACCAGATGCACCTTGCCGGTGACCCGGCCCATGGTGCCCTCGACTTCCGGATGGCCGTCGTGGCCGATCAGGATCACGTCGCGGCCGCCGTCCGCATAGCGTTGAGCCTCGGCATGGACCTTGGAGACCAGCGGGCAGGTCGCGTCGATGACCGGCAGCGAGCGCAGCGCGGCATCGTCCTCGACCTTCTGCGACACGCCATGGGCACTGAACACCGTGATGCCGCCCGGCGGAATCTCGTCCAGTTCCTCGACGAATCGGGCGCCCTTGGCGCGCAGGCTGTCGACCACATACTTGTTGTGGACGATCTCATGACGGACATAGACCGGCGCGCCGTATTTCTCGAGCGCGCGCTCGACGATCTCGATCGCCCGCTCGACCCCTGCACAGAAGCCGCGCGGCTTCGCCAAAATCACTTTCATTCAGTCAAGCCCCGATAATCTCGTTACCTCAAGGCAGTCACATAAACGTGACCGCCCGAGTTCGGCAGTGGACAAGCTAGCATGACAGGACGCTACCGGCAAAGCCGCGCCCTAGTCGCATCAGACCCGCGGCGAGCAGTTCGACTTGACTTTAACCATGCCATTGAAGCCTCTTTGTTGGCTGAAATTTTCGTCGTCTTTTCGACATTCTTGCCGCCACTGGCCCCGACCGGGTAAGTTTGGCGAATCTCTGATCGCATCCGCCTCAAGGGGCGCGCCGGTCGGAACTGAGTTAAGGAGCGAACGTGATCGGTCAAGCCAAACCCCTTCTCGATCGGGTCAACATCCCGGCCGACCTGCGCGGGCTGCCGGAATCGGACCTGAGGCAGCTGGCCGACGAACTGCGCCAGGAAATGATCGAGGCGGTTTCCGTCACCGGCGGGCATTTGGGCTCAGGCCTGGGCGTCGTCGAGCTGACCGTTGCACTGCATTACGTCTTCAACACGCCGGACGACCGGTTGATCTGGGACGTGGGCCACCAGGCCTATCCCCACAAGATCCTGACCGGTCGGCGCGCCCAGATCCGCACCCTGCGCCAGCCCGGCGGGCTCTCGGGCTTCACCAAGCGGACCGAGAGCATCTACGACCCGTTCGGGGCGGCCCATTCCTCGACCTCGATCTCGGCCGGCCTCGGCATGGCGGTCGCGCGCGATCTCAAGGGCGGCAAGAACAACGTCGTCGCCGTGATCGGCGACGGCTCGATGAGTGCCGGCATGGCCTACGAAGCCATGAACAATGCCGGCGCCATGGAAAAGACCCGGCTGGTCGTCATTCTCAACGACAACGACATGTCGATCGCCCCGCCGGTCGGCGCGCTGTCGGCCCATCTGTCGCGCCTGCTGTCGTCGAAGAGCTTCATCAGCCTGCGCCATGGCGCCATCGACCTGGCCGAGCGCCTGCCGCGCTCCCTCAAGGATGCGGCACTCCGCGCCGAGGAATATGCCCGCGGCATGGTGACCGGCGGCGGTACCTTGTTCGAGGAACTGGGCTTCTATTATGTCGGCCCGATCGACGGCCATAATCTCGATCATCTGTTGCCGGTCCTGAAGAATGTCCGCGACGCCGAAGGCGTCGGCCCGATTCTGATCCATGTCGTGACCAAGAAGGGCCATGGCTATGCCCCGGCCGAGGCGGCCGGCGACAAGTATCACGGCGTCAGCAAGTTCGACGTGGTCACCGGCGCCCAGGCCAAGCCGAAGTCGAACGCGCCCAGTTATCAGAACGTGTTCGGCGAGAGCCTGGTCAAGGAAGCGCGCAAGGACGACAAGATCGTCGCCATCACCGCGGCCATGCCGTCGGGCACCGGCGTCAACCTGTTCGCCAAGGCATTCCCGGAGCGGACCTTCGACGTCGGCATCGCCGAACAGCATGCGGTCACCTTCGCCGCCGGCCTCGCGACCGAAGGCATGAAGCCGTTCTGCGCGATCTATTCGACTTTCCTGCAGCGGGGCTACGACCAGGTCGTCCATGACGTGGCGATCCAGAAACTGCCGGTGCGTTTCGCGCTCGATCGCGCCGGCCTGGTCGGCGCCGACGGCGCCACGCATGCCGGCGCCTTCGATCTGGCCTACCTCGGCTGCCTACCGGAATTCGTGATCATGGCGGCGGCCGACGAGGCCGAACTGGTCCACATGGTCGCGACCCAGGTCGCTTATGACGAAGGCCCGTCGGCCCTGCGCTATCCGCGCGGCGACGGCGTCGGCGTCGAGATGCCGGAGGCAGGCGTACCCTTGCCGATCGGCAGGGGCCGCATCCTGCGCGAAGGCACGACCGTCGCGATCCTCAGCCTCGGCACCCGCCTCGCCGAAGCGATGAAGGCCGCCAGCGAGCTGCAGAGCTTCGGCCTGTCGACCACGGTCGTCGATGCCCGATTCGCCAAGCCGCTCGACACCGATCTGATCAATCGCCTGGCGCGCGAGCACGAGGTACTGATCACTATCGAGGAAGGCTCGATCGGCGGCTTCGGCAGCCATGTCGTGCATCATCTGGCGGTGGCCGGCCTGCTCGACTCGGGGCTCAAGATCCGCCCGATGGTCCTGCCGGACCGCTTCCTGGATCACGACAATCCCACGAAGCAATATGACGAAGCCGGCCTGAACGCCCGGCACATCACCGCAACCGCACTTGCCGCCCTGGGCCGCACCGAGGCCCTGCTGCCGGCGAGCGCCTGATCAACCACGGCCTGCCGGAACGGGACTGGCGCGAAGCTGTTCCGATCCGGCAGTCTCGTCTCGAATGGCTCCCATGGCATATCCGAAACTGAGGGCCGCCAGCGCGGCCCTTGCCCTTTTGCTGGCCGATGGCCAGGCATTCGCCACGTCGGCGCCGCAGCCGGCTCCCGTCGCCGCAGCACCCGAGCCCGGCCCCCATGGTCCCGCCAGCGCCGTCGTCGACGCCTTCGACGGTACCCTGCTGGGCGTGATGAAGCAGGCCGACAAGCTGGGCTACGAGGGGCGCGCCAAGGACCTCGAGCCGGCGATCGAGAGCGCTTTCAACATCCCGCTGATGACCCGCATCATCGTCGGTTCGCCGTGGACCGAGTGGAACGAGGAACAGCGCGGCCATATCGTCGATGCCTTCGGCAAATTCATCGTCGCGACCTACGCGCGTCGCTTCGACGGCTACGGCGGCGAGGATTTCGTCGATGACGGCGAAAAGCCGGCGGTCAGCGGCGGCACGCTGGTCACCACCCGCCTGACCCGCCCCAAGGATCCGGCGGTCACCCTCACCTATCTGATGCGCGACGGCGACAACGGACCGCAGATCGTCGACGTGTTTCTGACCGGCACGATCAGCGAACTGGCCACGCGGCGCTCGGAATTTTCGGCGGTACTCCAGCAGGGCGGCTACCAGGCCCTGCTGACCGCACTGGAAAAGAAGACCGCCGCCCAGGCCGCCGGCGGCGAAGCGGAATAACCGGGTCCGGGGCTAGACTCGAACCGGTCCCCGGCCGAGCACGGTCATCAGTGCCGGCTGGACGATCAGGGTGCACAGCAGGACGTAGATCAGCGACATCATCAGCAGCAGGCCCATGCTGGCCGTTCCCGCATGGTGCGACAATGCCAGGCTGCCGAAGGCCGTGCCGGTCGTGGCGGCGCTGAACACCACCGCGCGCGCCGTCGAGGTCTGCAGCAGGGCGACAGGTCCCGTCCCGGCCCGCCAGACCATCACGAAATAGATGTCGAACGCGACGCCGATGCCCATCAGCAGCGGCACCGCGATGACGTTGGCGTAGTTGAACGCCAGCCCGGAGGCGACGCAGGTGCCGAGCGCGTAGAAACCGGCCAACGCCAGGGGAACGACGACCAGCAGCACATCGCGCAGCCGGCGCAGGATGAGCGCCAGGGCGACGGTGATCGCGACCACGGCCAGCAGCGAGGCCGTGGTGAAGGCCGTACTGACGGTCTTGCCGGATTCGAGGATCGAAACCGGCGCTCCCGTCGCATCCGGGGCAAGCCCGCGGACCGCCGCAACGAAGGCCGCCATCTGCCGCTCGTCCTTCATGTCGCCCTTCGGGAAGACCGAGACCCGGGCGCGCCCGTCCGTCGCGATCCAGTCGGTGCGGATCTCCGGCGGCATGCTCTCCGCCGTCAGCTTCTCCGCCGACATGGCGGCGCGCAGCATGTCGACCCGGCCCTCGAAGCCGCCGAGAAGTGCTTCGCGCAACACCTTGACGTCGCCGCCGCCGGGGCTGTCGAGAAAGTGACCGATCGCGGTCTGGAGCGCGCCGGCAGCGGGACCCAGCGCCTGGCCATGGGCACCGGCAAGGAAGCTGCGCAGATGCTCGGCATAATTCCGAAGCGCCGCCCGCTCCTCGTCATCGCTCGGCGGCGGCAAGGCGGGTGCGTGGTCCAGGATCGGCCCCAGCAGGAATTTCGTCTGGTCGAGAATGTCGAGCTTCGCGGGCTGATCGTCCGGCACGAAGCTCGACAGGGTCAGCGCCTGGCGCACCTCGGGCAGGGCCGACAGCTTCTCGGCCAGCGCGTCGGCGGCCGGCAGGTTCGCTGTCAGGATCTCGATGCTGTAAGGCGAAGCCAGCGGGTCGGAGGTCAGTTCCTTGACGGTCCTGACCGATTCCTTGCTGGGATCCTTGAGGTCGAGCGGGTCGGCGTCGAACCGCACGAACGGTACGCTCGCCGCGCCGACGATGCCGAGCAGCAGAGCCAGGGCCAGCACCAGCTTGGCATTGCGCTGCAGCCAGCTATCGACGGGCGCCGCCCAGGCGAAACCGGCCGCTTCCGGCTTGCCGCGTGCCGGCAGCAGGGTCAACAGGGCCGGCAGCACGGTCAGGTTCGCGATGAGCGCCACGAACATGCTGGTGCCGGCGATCAGGCCAAGCTCGGACACGCCTTTATAGTCGGTCGGCAGAAACGAATAGAACCCGACCGCCGTGGCCAGCGCCGCGAGGCCGAGCGGGCCGCTGATGCCCCGCGCCGTACGCTTCAGCGCTTCCTGGTTGGCGCTGCCGCGATCGGCCGGGGCCGCACCGCCGGTGACCGCATGCAGCTCCGCCCGATAGCGCATGGAAAACTGGATGCCGAAATCGACGCCGATGCCGATGAACAGCACGGCGAAGGCGATCGAAATCATGTTGAGCGTGCCGACCGCGGCCGCGGCGAAGGCGGCAGTGATGACCAGGCCGACGACGAGCGTGATCAGGATCGCAAGGATCAGGCGCGGCGCGCGCAGCGCCCACAGCAGGATGCCGACGACCACCACCAGCGTGATCGCCGTGGCAGTGCCGGCGCCTTCGCTGACGGAAGCGAACTCCTCGTCCTCGAGCGGAACCTCGCCGGTCAACCGGACGGTGACGCCTTTGGCGGCCAGCCCTAGATCCATCGCGGTCTTGCGGATCGCGGCGCTGGCGGCGGCGCCCGGTTCGAGCGCGTCGAAATCGAGTTTCGCCTGGACCAGGATGAAGTGGCGCAGTTCCTCCGGACGCGGCGGCTTGCCGGTCATCATCTGGCCCCAGCTGACCGGCTGGGGTTTGCCGGCGGTCACGCTATCGATGGTCTGGGCGAACAGGCCCATGGGTCCGGCGAGCTTCTCGCCCGAGGCCTCGCCCTCCTCCATGCCGACGAGCGCCTGGCCCAGCACGCCGAACAGGCCGCGCAGGCTGGGGTCGGCATCGAGCGGCCCCATCAGCGGCTGGGCTTCGGCGATCTGGTCGGACAGCTGCGCCAGATCTTCCTTGGGCAGGAACATCAGGCCGTAGCGGTTGAAGAACGGGCCACTGTCCGGCCGGCGGACGCTCTTGATGATGTCGGTGCGTTCGGCCAGGGCCTTGGCCAGGGCCGCCGTCGCATCCTCGACCGAGTCGGACGACTTGCCGTCGAGCACCACGGTCGTCAGGCTCGTGCTGGCCGGAAAGGCGGCATCGAAGGCGGCACCCTGTTTCTGCCAGGGCAGATCGGGCGACAGCAGCTTGCTGGTATCGGTATTGACGCCCAGATGTCCGGCCGCGAACACGCCTCCCAGCACCGTCGCCACCAGCGCCGCCAGCAGAACGCGCCAGGCGTGGCGACGACAGAAATCAACCAGTGCCGAAAGAAAGCCGATCATGTTTGCCCCGTCGAAAGCGCAATGCCGACGGGATATCTCCCGTCGGCATTGAACCGTGCTCTAGATGATCCGGTTGCTCCCCGTAGGGCGAGCACTCGTCAGAATTTAACGCCGAGCCGAATGCCGATGTCGTTCAGGCCTTCGTTGCGCACACCCAGATCCGCATTCGAGATATGGTTGTACGAGACCGCCACCGAATAGGTCGGGGTGATCCGGTAGCCCAGATCCAGATCTTCGCGGAACAGGATGTTGGAGCCGAGCGACTTGCGCTTCTCGGCTTCGGGCGTATTGCCGTTGACGTTGATCCGGCCGTCGTTGTAGCCGCCGCCCAGCGAACCCTCCACGAAGAACGCGTCGCCGGTGCGCAGCGCGTTGTGCAGGAAATCCCAGGTCCAGGTCAGACCGGCGTAGGCCTGGTTGGTCTGGCCCGCGGTATTGACGAGGCCGCCGATCATGGGGCGCGGCGAGCCGATGATGGTGAGGAAGCTGGGCGAGGCGAACAGGAACTCGAGCCCGGCATCGGCACCGGTTTCTTTCTGATGGCCGAAGACGCTTGCATCATGTTCGTAGACGCCGGCCTTGATCTCGTCGAGGAAACCGTCGGCCTTGGCGATACCGGGAAGCACCAGGGTCACGACGCCGGCAGCGAGGAAAAGATGGGAAAAGCGCATGGCTCCTCGGGGGATGGTGATCGGGAAAAGGCGGTGCGACGGGCGAATGCCTTGGTCCGGCACCCTAGCGATAGTCCCTTGGAAACGCCAGATATAGACGTCTACCATGAGCGCCGGGATGGATTGCGATGGCCGATGCTGGCTCCGGCCGGGCTCAGGCCCTAGGCTGAGCCCGGCCAAATCGAGGTTGAAAAAGGGTACGGTGGTTAAGATGGCGTCGATCAAGAGCGTCTGTGTCTATTGCGGTTCGTCCAACCGGGTCGATCCGCGGTTTCTGGACGCAGCGAGCGAATTGGGACGCCTGATGGGCAAAGCGGGCCTGGAGCTGATCTATGGCGGCGGCCGTGTCGGCCTGATGGGTCGGGTGGCGGACGGCGTGCTGGCCGAGGGCGGCCGCGTGGTCGGCATCATTCCGGGCCATCTGCATCAGCGCGAGGTGGCGCATCCGTCCGTCAGCGAATTGCTGGTGGTCGAGACCATGCACGAGCGCAAGCAACTGATGGCCGAACGGGCCGACGCGTTCGTGGTCCTGCCGGGCGGCTACGGTACGCTCGACGAAATGTTCGAAATCATCACCTGGCGCCAGTTGGGCTTGCACGACAAGCCCCTGGTACTGGCCGATCTTCACGGCTATTGGGCGCCGCTCGCGACCTTGCTCGACCAGATTATCGAGGCCGGCTTCGCCCAGGCCGAATGCCGCAAGCTGTATCGCACCGTCACGAGCGTGGCTGAGATCCTGCCGGCCCTGAACGAGGCCCAGCCGCCGCGGATCGCCGTCGATTCCAAGTGGATGTAGACCCGTTCGATGGTACCGCGACACGAGGCCTCTTGTCGGACCTAATCCAAATGCTATGGTCCTCCGCCCCTGCGCCGCGGCCGGCCTCTTAGGAACCCGAAGTCCGGGATCACGAGCCGCGTGCCGCCCTAATTGCCTCGCCCGGACCCGCGTCGCTTCTCGCGCGGGCGGGCCAGCTGGAGACGCTTTCTGATGAGCAAGATCAAGGTGAAGAACCCGGTCGTCGAACTCGACGGCGACGAGATGACCCGGATCATCTGGAAGTTCATCAAGGACAAGCTGATCGTTCCGTACCTCGACGTCGACCTCAAATACTATGACCTGGGCATGGAGCATCGCGACGCCACCAACGACCAGGTGACGATCGATTCCGCGAACGCGATCAAGCAGTACGGCGTCGGCGTCAAATGCGCCACGATCACGCCCGACGAGGCGCGGGTCGAGGAATTCAAGCTCAAGAAGATGTGGAAGTCGCCGAACGGCACGATCCGCAACATCCTGGGCGGCACCGTGTTTCGCGAGCCGATCATCTGCCAGAACGTGCCGCGCCTGGTGCCCGGCTGGACCTCGCCGATCGTCATCGGCCGCCACGCGTTCGGCGACCAGTATCGCGCGACCGACTTCAAGGTGCCCGGCAAGGGCAAGCTGACCATGACCTTCACGCCGGAAGACGGCAGTGCGCCGGTCAATTACGACGTGTTCGACTTCCCCGGCGCCGGCATCGCCATGGGCATGTACAATCTCGACGAATCGATCCGCGAGTTCGCCCGGGCCAGCTTCAATTATGGCCTGCTGAAGAATTGGCCGGTCTATCTCTCGACCAAGAACACGATCCTCAAGGCCTATGACGGCCGCTTCAAGGACCTGTTCCAGGAAATCTTCGATGCGGAATTCGCCGCCGAATTCGCCAAGCGCAAGATCACCTACGAGCATCGCCTGATCGACGACATGGTCGCCTCCGCGCTGAAGTGGAGCGGCGATTTCGTCTGGGCCTGCAAGAACTACGACGGCGACGTGCAGTCCGACACGGTGGCCCAGGGCTTCGGCTCGCTGGGCCTCATGACCTCGGTGCTGCTGGCGCCCGACGGCAACACGGTCGAGGCCGAGGCGGCCCACGGCACGGTGACCCGGCATTTCCGCCAGCACCAGGCCGGCAAGGAGACCTCGACCAACCCGATCGCGTCGATCTTCGCCTGGACTCGTGGTCTCTATTATCGCGGCAAGTTCGACGGCACGCCCGACGTCCAGCATTTCGCCGAGACACTGGAGAAGGTCTGCGTCGATACGGTCGAATCCGGCAAGATGACCAAGGATCTGGCCATCCTGATCGGCCCGAACGAGCCATGGCTGTCGACCACCCAGTTCCTCGACGCACTGGATGCCAACCTCAAGGTCGCGGTGAAATAGGCATCGCTTCCGAGGCGGAATGACGAACGGGCCGGAGAGCAATCTCCGGCCCGCTTGCTTTGGGCAGGACCTTAGTTGACCCCGGCCGGCGCCTTGACGTTGTCGTAGTGGGTTTCCTGGGTAATCACATCGCCTGACGGCAAATGGATCTCCATCTTGAGCGGCAAGTGCCGACTGTCGGAGACCCAGAGGCGGACGTCGGAGGCACCTCTCGGCGTCTCGGCATGCTCCGTGAAGACCGTCGTCGCCTCGCCATTGACGGTATCGGAACCGACTTTCTGGCAGGTCGGCTTCGTGGTCTTCGCCTTCGCCATCATGTCGTCGGCCGTCCCCTGCGCGTCATAGGGCATGGATTGCCAGGCGCCGGCCACTTGGATGTACATCTTCGCGCCGAGGACGACGACTTCATTCTTCGTGGTCTCTCCGGACTTCTTGACGGTCGTCACGGTGCCGTCATAAGGCGTCTTCGCCTGCGCGGTGGCCGCGGCGAAGAGATCCGCGCAGTCGTCGGCCTTGGCCCCCGTCGCCACCACGAGGGCCATGGCCCCGACCAATCCAGCTCCGAACTTGGTGCGCATGATGCTCCTCCGATGGCAAGTCGCCGATGGGGCATGATAGCCCAAACGACGACAATCGGCTTGGGGCGTGCTTCACGGTCATAGCGATATAAACCTGCCCGGCTCCAGATCAGAAGCTTGACCAATCGATCGGGGTTTCCCAAGCCAGCGCTCAACGGAAAAGGCCCGCGCAGGTTTCCCCGCACGGGCCTTTTCCGCACCGATTGTGGTCGGCTATTCCTCGGCAGCACCGTCCGGCGTTGCCAGCAGCATCGCGTCGGCGACCAGGCCGGCATTGCCCCGGATCGCGCTTTCGATCGCGGCCGCCGTTTCCGGGTGGTCCTTCAGATACTGCTTGGCATTCTCGCGACCCTGGCCGATGCGCTGGCCGTCATGGGAGAACCAGGAGCCGGATTTCTCGACGACACCGGCGGAAACGCCGAGGTCGACCAGCTCGCCACGCTTCGATACGCCTTCGCCATACATGATGTCGAATTCGACGACCTTGAACGGCGGCGCCATCTTGTTCTTCACGACCTTGACGCGCGTCTGGTTGCCGATGACGTTCTCGCGTTCCTTGATCGCGCCGATGCGGCGGATGTCGAGCCGGACCGAGGCGTAGAACTTCAGCGCATTGCCGCCGGTCGTGGTTTCGGGATTGCCGAACATCACGCCGATCTTCATGCGGATCTGATTGATGAAGATCACCATGCAACGCGACTTGGAGATCGAACCGGTCAGCTTGCGCAGTGCCTGGCTCATCAAGCGGGCATGCACGCCCATATGGCTGTCGCCCATCTCGCCTTCCAGCTCGGCACGCGGCACGAGAGCGGCGACCGAGTCGACCACCAGCACGTCGATGGCGCCGGAACGCACCAGCGTGTCGGCGATCTCGAGCGCCTGCTCGCCCGCGTCGGGCTGGGAGATCAGCAGCTCGTCGATATTGACGCCCAGCTTGCGGGCATAACCGGGATCGAGCGCATGTTCAGCGTCGACGAACGCGCAGGTGCCGCCGCTCTTCTGCGCCTCGGCGATGACATGCAGGGCCAGTGTCGTCTTGCCGGAGCTTTCCGGTCCATAGATCTCGACGATGCGGCCCCGCGGCAAGCCGCCGATGCCGAGCGCGATGTCGAGGCCGAGCGAACCCGTGGAGACGACCTCGACATCCAGCACCGCGTCTTTGGACCCGAGCTTCATGATCGAGCCCTTGCCGAACGCGCGCTCGATCTGGCCGAGAGCCGCTTCCAACGCCTTTTGCTTGTCCATATCAGCCTTATCCAACAGGCGCAGAACGGTCTGCGACATTGCCCGGTCCCCTTATTCCATAGGCCTCTCGGCGATGCAATGCGCATCAATGTACATGGTTTGTTCCGGAACACAATGGGAACATTGTGGGCGAGCGCGTTTCGGCCCTGTCGTCAGACGAGGAACCGGGCCACGGCCGCCTCGTCCCAGTCGAATCCCAGCCCCGGTCCCCGGGCCGTGACGAAACCCCGCTCCGCCGCCAGCGGTCGCCGCAGCACCGGGCTCGCCTTGTCGAGATGTTCCAGCCAGAGCGCGGTCGGCGTCACCGCCAGCAGATGGGCGCTCGCCTCGATGAAACCATGGCTCGACACCGGCAGACAGGCCGCCCTGCACAGAGCCGCCGCTTCGAGCCATCCGGTGATGCCGCCGATCTTCATGACGTCGAGCATGGCATGGTCGCTGGCCCCGGCGGCGATCGCATCGGCGGCGGCCCGTGGAAACCACCAATTCTCGCCGGTCTGCACCGGGACGGGCGAACCGGCCCGGACCCGTGCATGCGCCGCCAGATCCTCGGCAGGCACCGGCTCCTCGACCCAGGTCAGGTCGAATGCGGCCAGCCGGTCGATCCGGCGGCGCGCCTCGGGCGGGTCCAGCGACTGGTTATAGTCGACCATCAGAGCCACCTCCGGTCCGATCATGCTGCGCACGGCTGCGACATCGGCCAGGTCGCGGGCGAGATCCGCGCCGCCGATCTTGATCTTGATGCCCTGAAAGCCGGCCGCGACCGAGGCCAGGATCGCGGGCTCGTCCCGCGCCGGATCGAGAATGCCGAAGCTGTCGTAGGCCTGGATCGGCCGGGGCATGCCGCCCAGCAGCGCCGCGAGCGGCAGGCCGGCGGCGCGCGCCAGGGCATCCCAGAACGCCATGTCGAGGCCGGCCACGGCCATGCCGATCAGCCCGTGCCAGCCCAGGAGGCGGAACCGCCGATCGAAGCCGCGCATGCGCTCGACGGGGGCCGCCGCCTCCCCCACGAGTTCTCCGCCGACCTCCGCCACCAGCCGGGCCAAGGGCGCCAGGGCGAGCCTGGTGTAGGCGAAAACATAGCTGCGACCGGTGACGCCCTGGTCGGTCTCGACGTCGATCAGCACCAGCGGGGCCGCCGGGATCTCGCCCATCGCCGTCCGGATCGGCCGGTCGAGCGGCACCATCACCGGTCGCGCCGCAATCTTCCGGATCGTCAATTCCTCGCTCATTTTCCCACCCTTCGATTTCGTCCGCGCTGCGATCAGGCTTAGCCGGCGCGGCCAGGGTCGATAAACTCACTCATCGGTATACGAAGGGGATCGGTGGGGATGAGGGGAGCAGCAGCAGAGACGCGGCAACGCATCGTGGGTGCCGCTTACGATCTGTTCTACGCGGAGGGCTTCGGCCGGGTCGGCATCGATCGCATCGCCGCCCAGGCCGGCATCACCAAGCGCTCGCTCTATTATCATTTCGACAGCAAGGACGCCCTGCTCGCCGCCGTGCTGGAATTCCACCACGGCCTGGCCTTGGCCCGGATCGCGGAATGGGCGGCGCCGTTGGCGGCGGCGGATGCGGGCGATTTCATCGACGCACTGTTCGCCGCCCTGGCGCTCTGGTCCCGCGAACAGCACTGGACCGGGGCTGGCATGACGCGACTGGTGATGGAACTGGCCGATCTGCCCGGGCACCCCGCCCGGGCCATCGCGGCGCGGCACAAGGCCGCGATCGAGGATTGGCTGGCGGCCTCGCTGGGCGCGCGAGGCGCCGCCGAACCGCGTGCGGCGGCGCGAACCATCATGCTGCTGCTCGAGGGCTGCCAGGCGATGATCCTGATCGGCGGCGACCGGACCTATGCCGCGACCGCCGCCCTCGTCGCCCGCCGGTCGCTGGCACTCAATCCACCCGAACCTCGCCCATGATCTCCTTCACCTTGAAGGCGAGCTGCTTCAGCGAGAACGGCTTGGCCAGGAAATGGATATCGGAATCATCGCCGATGCGCTTGCGGAACGTGTCCTCGGTATAGCCGGAGATGAACACCACCTTCATGTCGGGCTTGGTCTCGCGCACCTGCTTGATCAGGGTCGGCCCATCCATGCGCGGCATCACCACGTCGGTGACGATGAGGTCGATCGTCTCCACCCCGGCCTGGATGATCTGCAGTGCCGCCTCGCCGCTCTTGGCTTCGACCACGGTATAGCCCTTGTTGCGCAGCGCCCGGGCGCTGAACAGGCGGACCGGGTCCTCGTCTTCGACCAGCAGGATCGTGCCGGCGCCGGTGAGGTCGCGGGGTGCCGCCACTTCGAGCGGATCGAGCGCCGGCAGCGGGGGCGCCTCGCCCTCCTTGCGCACGTGCTGAGGCAGGTAGAGTGAAAACTGGGTGCCGACGCCGACGGTACTGTCGACGAAGATGAAGCCCCCGGTCTGCTTCACGATGCCATAGACCGTCGACAGGCCCAGCCCGGTGCCCGAGCCCACTTCCTTGGTCGAGAAGAACGGCTCGAAGATGCGCCCGACGATCTCGCGCGGGATGCCGGTGCCATCGTCGGACACCTCGATCAGCACATAGTTGCCGGCCGGCATGATCTCCAACTCGCGCTGGGTCGCCTCGGTGCGCTCGACGTTCGAGGTCTTGATCGTCAGCGTGCCGCCACCGGGCATCGCGTCGCGGGCGTTCACCGCCAGATTGATGATGACCTGCTCGAGCTGGCCCTGGTCGACCCGGACGGTGCCGAGGGCGCGGCCCTGCATCATCTTGAGTTCGACATTCTCGCCCAACAGCCGGTTCAGCAGATGGCTGAGGTCGCTCAGCACCTCGCCGATGTCGATGACCCGCGGCTGCAGGGTCTGCTGCCGCGAGAAGGCCAGCAGCTGGCGGACCAGGTTGGCCGCGCGGTTGGCGTTCTGCTTGATCTGCATGATGTCCGCGAACGACTGGTCGCCCGGCCGGAACCGCAGCAGCAGCAGGTCGCAGAACCCGATCATCGCGGTCAGCAGGTTATTGAAATCATGGGCGACACCGCCGGCGAGCTGGCCGACCGCCTGCATCTTCTGCGACTGGGCGAATTGCAGCTCCAGGTTCTTCTGCTCGGTCAGGTCGATGAAATGCAGGATCAGGCCGGCGATGCTGCCCTCGGCGGTATCGAGCCGGCTGGCGAACAGCGCCAGGGTCTTGTCGCCGGCACCGGTCCGCACGCGCAGCTCCAACGGCCGGTCGAGCGCCGTCCCCTTGACGATCTGCGCCAGCCGCTCGGCAGCCGGGACCTGATCGTCCTCGAAGACGAATTCCATCAGGTTGCGGCCAGCCAGATGCTCCGATTCGGTAAGCAGCAGTTTTTCCAGCGCCGGATTGGTTTCCTTGAAGCGCGCATGGGTGTCGATCAAGGCGATGCCGACCGGCGCGATCTCGAAGAAGCGCTGGAACCGTTGGCGGGCGCGGATCAGGGCTTCTTCGCGCGCCCGGTCCGGCGCCAGGTCGCGCACGACGGAGCAGGTGCGCCGGCTGGGGCCGCTGCCCTCGATCGTCTGGCTGATCGCGGCATAGGTCAGGCGCCCCTGCCGACCGTTCAGGAGCACCTCACGCCCCTCGCCCGGCGCCTGGGGATCGAACGGCACGCGCGTCGCGTCGTCCGTGGTCACCAGGAAATCCTCGATGCGGGCGCGTCCGTTGATCAGCGCCTCGGGCGAGGCACCGAGCCAGCCGGCCAGGGTTTCGTTGATCATCAGGAACCGACCGGACTCGTCGACCGAATAGAGGCCGAACGGCACTCCGTCGAAGAATTCGAACAGCATGGTCCGGCCGGCCTCGATCACGCCGCGCAGCTGGCGCGAATCGGTGATGTCGACCAATTGCCAGACCGCGCCGCCGCGCACCGAGGCGATCGGCGCCACCGTCACCTCGAACCAGCCGATGCGTCCATCGAGGAACCGCGCCCGCAGTTCGGCATGGGCGGTGCCGCCGACGCGCGCCTGGGTCTTCAGGCGGTTGAGCTCGCTCTCGACCGCCTCGTCATCCTCGGCACCGTCGAGGAAAACCTGGAGCGGCGAGCGTCCACCGCCGGCGAATCGGGCAACGTAGGCGGCGTTGGCGAACCCGATCAGGCCCTTGGCGTCGGTCACGAAGGCGGCGTCCGGCAACGCTTCCAGCGCCTGGCGCGCGAGCGACGCCATGCGCCCGGCCGCGGCCAGTCGCCCGCCCAGGAACGCCAGGGTGCCGAAGGCCAGGACCGCCACCAGGTCGATCGCCAAGCTCGCGTAGTAGGTCGGCGAGCCCGCCGGCAGCTGGGTCCCGAGCCAGACGCCGAGCCCGAGACTCGTCGCGGCGGCGATCAGGCCCAGCAGCAGCAGCGGCTTCACGCCGCGCATCGGCAGCCGCCGCCCGTTCTCGCCCGTCCGATCAGCCTCTAGAACCATGCCCTCATGCTACCTTGTCGTTGTCCCCGGCATTCAGCCGGGTTGGGTGATGCTGGTCAACACATCGACATATTGGGCGAGAAACCAGTAGAGCAGCGGTGGCAAGGTCAGCCCGATCAGCACCAGCCCGCCCATCACCTGGAGCGGCAGGCCAATATAGAACACCTGGAGCTGCGGCATGATCTTCGAGATCAGGCCCTGCGCCACGTGGAACACCGTGCCGACGACCAGGAACGGCGCCGCCAGCTCGACGCTGATCAGGAAACCGCGCGAGACCAGACGCACCATCGCCTGGGACATGTCGGCAAACGGCGGCAGCGCGCCGGCCGGAAAGGCCGCATAGCTGTCGACGATGGACCGGATCAGCACATGGTCGATGCCCGTGGCGAAGATCACGACGACGGCCATGGCCGAGAGCAGGCTCGCCGGCAGGGTTTCGGGCGAGGTCTGGCCAGGGTTGAACGTGATGGCGCTGGCGAGCGAGGTCTGCATGGCGATGATGGCGCCGCCGGTTTCGAGCGAGGCCAGCAGCACCCGCGCCATTAGGCCGAGGAAACTGCCGATGAAGATCTCGTCGAACATCAGCGCGAACATGCGGAACAGGTTCTGCGGCTCGGCCGGAATGCCATAGTCGGCCTGGATGACCGGCGTCACTGCGATGCTGATCGAGGCCGCCAGCACCAGCCGCGAGCGGACGTTGACATAGGCGTCGCCGAAGCCGGGCATGAAGCCGATCGCCGCCGCCAGCCGGCAGAACACCAGGAAGAAGGTCCAGAGCACGCTCGGGACCAGTTGTTCCAGCTGATAGGTCGTCATCGGTCTGCGGTCATCGCGGGGCGCGACCTATTGGATGGCGATGATGCGGTCGGCGAGCCCACGGGCGAAGGTTTCGAGCGTGCCCAGCATGAACGGCATCAGCAGCAGGACCGACAGGAAGATCACGAAGATCTTGGGCACGAAGGTCAGGGTCTGTTCCTGAATCTGGGTCAGGGCCTGGAAGATCGAAATGAAGATGCCGACGATGAGAGCCGCCAGCATGGGACCGCCGGCGATCTTGAGAGCGGTGAAGATCGCCTCGCGGGCGACGTCGATGATCTGGGTTTCGTTCATGCACCAGGACCCGCGTCAAACGGTCATGTGCAGGATTTCCTGATAGGCGGAGACGACCTTGTCGCGCACCGCGACCACGGTCTGCAGGGTGACGTCGGCATTGGTCACGGCGGCCACGACGCTGTTGATGTCGGCCTTGCCGGCGACCGCCTGCATGCTCGTCATCTCGCCCTTCTGCTGGTCGTTGATGGCGCCTTCCAAGGTCGACTTCAGCATGTCGCCGAAGCCCGTGCCGCTGGCCGCCCCCGCCCCCTGGGCCGAGGTCAGCGTCTTGGCGGCATTGGCGTAGGCGGCGGCGCCGGCGGCGACATTGATCGTCATGGTCCTAATTCCTCGGCGGCGAAATGCGCGCCCAACGATTGATCTTACAAGGCCTAGCTGCGGAGCATGTCGATTGCACGCGAAATCATGGTGTTGGTCGCGTCGATCACGTCGACGTTCGCTTGATAGCTGCGCTGGGCCTCGCGCAGATCGCCCATTTCGACCAGCGGATTCACGTTCGGCATGCGGACATAGCCGTTGCCGTCGGCGGCCGGATGGCCGGGCATGTACTTGAGTTCGAAGGGGGCAGCGTCCGGAACGATGCGGTCGACCTTGACGGCCGAACTGCCGGTCTCGTGGTCCAGCACGTTCTTGAAGGTGACCAGCTTGCGCCGGTAGGGATCGGCGCCGGCCGTGGCGGCGGTCGAATTGGCGTTGGCGATGTTTTCCGAGATGGTCCGCAGGCGCAGGGTCTGCGCCGTCATCGCCGATGCCGCGGTCTTCAGGGTATCATCGAAACTCGACATGCCAGTACCTTCCGCGAACCGGGGAGCCGTCGTTACGAGCCCGTCCGGCCGATCGCCGTCTTGATCAAGCCAACCTGCTTTTTATAGAGGTTGGTCATGAGCTGATAGTCCGAGGACGTCTCGGACACCTTCATCATCTCGTCTTCGAGCGAGACCGTGTTGCCATTGATCTCGCGATCGGTCGTGATCTTTTCGATCTCGGGCTGCAGCTTGGTGGCGAATTCCGTCCCGACCAGATGATGTGCGTCGGTCGTGACCGGTGCCAGCTTGGGCGACGTGGAATGGGTGACCTCCGCCAGTTCCTTGCGGAAATCCAGCGGGCGCAAATCCGAAGCCTTGAAGCCTGGCGTGTCGGCATTGCCGACGTTTTCGGACACGACCTTCTGTCGGGCCGTCAGCCAGTTGATCTTCTTGGTCAGCGCTGCGAGCAGCGGCATATTGTTGAGGTCCATTGGACCCTGAGCCTCGTCCACAATTATGGGCAGGTGAAGGATGCGGCGCTTCTGATTACCAACGCGTTAAGCACGGGCGGCGAATTTTCATACCGCCCGCGCCTCTGCGTTGTCCCTACTTCGCCTTGGGCTGGTAGCCGGGAAGGCCCATCTGCCAAAAGGCGAAGGCATATTTGTCTGCCAACTCCTTGTTGGCCTGGACCCGGGTCGATCCGATCCCGTGCCCGGCGTCATAGTCGACCCGCAGCAAAATCGGCCGGCCGCTCGTGGTCGCGGCCTGCAAAGTGGCCGCCATCTTGGCCGACTCGTAGGATGGCACGCGCGGGTCGTTGATGCCCGTCGTCAGCAGGACGGCCGGATAGGCGGTGCCGGGCTTGATGTTGTGCATCGCATCAATCGCAAGCAGGCCCTTGAAGCCGTCCTCGGCTGTGACCGTGCCGAATTCCGGGATGTTCGGCGGTCCGTTCTCGCTGAATTCGCCGCGCAGCGCGTTCGACACGCCGACATCGTCGAGCACGACCCGGAACAGATCGGGCCGGGTCGCCATGGCATTGCCGACCAGGATGCCGCCGGCACTGCCGCCCTCGATGCCCAGCATGGCGGAGCTGGTCCAGCCTTTGTCGATCAGGTATTGGGCGCAGGCGATCAGGTCTGCCCAGCTGTTCGGCTTGGTCGCCTTCTTGCCGGCCAGATGCCAGTCCTCGCCATACTCGCCGCCGCCGCGCACATGGCAGATCGCCCAGATGCCGTTGTGTTCTTCCAGCGCCAGCCTGCGCGGCGAGAATACCGGGGTTTCGGAAACGCCATAGGCGCCGTAGCCCCAGATCAGGGTCGGATGCTTGCCATCCGGCTTTGCGTCCTTGCGGCGCACGATCGACAGCGGCACATCGGTGCCGTCGGCGCTCTTGATCTTGATCTCTTCGGCCGCATAGGCCCGCGTGTCGACCGGCGACGGCGCCAGCAGGCCGGTATCGACGATCTTACGGTCCTTGGGAACGTAGGTGACCCAGGCGGCGGAATGCACCCAGCCCTCGACGCTGAACAGCGCGCCCGGCACCCGCGTATCGGTATAGAGCCCGTCGATCGTGGCACCGTCATAGGCGAGCGGCACGGCCTCGACTATGCCGGTATCGTAGGGTAGCCGGCGCAACCGGCTGGGGCCGCCGTCCATGTCCTGGATGTAGAGCGCGTCCGCGGCAGTCGCGACTCCGGTAATGACGGTGGTGCCGGCCGGAACCGCGACCTGCGCCTGGGCCAGGTCCGGCTTGCTGACGTCCTCCTTCAGGACCCTGAAGCGGGCCGCGTCTTTATGAGTCAACAGGAACAGGTCGTGGCCGTGGAGCGCCGCACCCGTCACTTCGTCCTCGGGCAGCGCCAGCTTGACCCAGGGCGCGTTGCCGTCGACCACCTTGTCCAGCGGCGCGGCATAAAGCCCGACCTCGTTCTGCACGCCGTTCTGGACCAGGCCCAGCGCATAGTCCGAGCCGGGCGTGACGATGACGAAGGGAAAGGCGATCGGGTCGATGGCGAGGCCGGAGCCGAGCCCGGTACCGAGCACCGGCTTGTCGCTCTCGGCATCGGTGCCCAGCACATGGAGATAGGCCCGGCTGTCCTTGTATTTGTCGGTGCCGGGCGCACCCGCATCGAGCTTCTTCAGGCGGTTGTAATAGAACGACTTGTTGTCCGGCAGCCAGGAGACCGAGGCATCGTTGGTACGGTCGATGTGCTCGCCCAGATCCTTGCCCGTGGCGACATCCATGACATGGAGCACGCTCTGCTCCGAACCGCCCTCCGACAGGCCGTAGGCGACGTATTTGCCGTCGAGCGACGGCTGGAAATAGTCGATCGAGACGTGCTTGCCGGCGGTCGAGAGCCGGGTTGGATCGACCAGCACCTTTTCCTTGCCCTTGGCGCCGATGCGCACGACCAGCGAGTAGTTGACGGCGCCGGGTGCGCTCTTGCGATAGAAATAGGCATCGCCCACCTGGTCGACGCCCAGCACCTTCACGCTGGCATTGTCGAGCGCCACGATGCGTTTTTCCAGCGCCGCCCGGCCGGGGATCCTGGCCAACGCCGCTTCGGTATAATCGGCCTGGCCCTTCATGAAGGCCTGGAACTGGGGCGACTTCGAATCCTCCATCCAGCGATAGTCGTCGGTCACGCTGGTGCCGAAGAAATTCTCGGTCACCGGCTTCTTGTCCGCGACCGGCTGGCCCGGTGCCGCCATCGCCGTGCCGGTTGCGATCAGGGCGGCCAGACCCAAGGTCAAGCCGCCCATCGTCGCGCGAATATCCCGTCGTAACGCCATGCAACCGTCTCCTCGTGGAGGAATTTCGTTGCGGCGACGCTAGCGCTTATTTGAGCGCAGGAACAGTCGTCAGCCTCGCCTCAGAGTTCGGCGTACTTCCCGTCATGCCATTGCCAGACAACGAAACCGGCGCGAGTGATGTCGCCTTTCTGGTCGAATTTGATCGGCCCCGTCACCGTCTCGAACGTCGTCGCCTGCAGTGCCTTCACCAGGTCCGGCAGCTTGATCGACTTTGCCGCCTCTGCCGCCTGGGCGTAGATCTGGATGGTCGCGTAGGCCTGCAGGGTGAAGCCCTCGGGGGCGGCGCCCTGCTTCTCGAACGCTTCGACCACGGTCTTGGCCGCTGGCCGTTTGCGCCAGTCGGGCGCGAAGGTGAACAGGGTGCCCTCGCCCGCTGGCCCGGCGATCTGCCAGAACTCCAGCGCCGGCAGCGCGCTGTCCGAGACCAACTGGGCGGTCAGTCCCTGCTCGCGCGCCTGGCGCACGATCAGCGCCGCTTCCTTCTGATAGCCGCCGAAGAAGATCGCCTCGACCTTCGCCTGCTTCAACTTGGAGACCAGGGCAGTGAAATCCTGGTCGCCGACGGTGATCGATTCGTCGATGACCTCCTTCACGCCGGCCGCATTCAGCGCCTTGCGCGTCTCGTCGGCGATGCCGCGGCCATAGGCCGACTTGTCGTCGACGATGGCGACCGGCCTGTCCTTGAAATGCGCGACCAGATAGTCGCCCGCGACCTTACCCTGCTGGTCGTCGCGTCCGCAGGCCCGGTAGACGTTGGTCCAGCCCTTCTTGAACGCGTCCTCGGTCAGCGCCGCCGCGGTCGAGGCCGGCGAGATCTGCAGGATCCCGGCTTCGTTATAGATGGCCGAGGCCGGGATCGAGGAGCCCGAGCAGAAATGCCCGGCGACGAAGGCGATGTCCTTGGAGGCGAGCTGGTTGGCGACGGCCACGGCCTGCTTCGGGTCACACGCATCGTCCGCGACGGTGAGCGCCAGCTTCTGGCCCAGCACGCCCCCCTTGGCGTTGATGTCGTCGACCGCCTGTTGCGCGCCCCGTTTCAACTGTTCGCCGAAGGCGGCGTTTGAGCCGGTCAGCGGCCCGACCAGGGCGATCGGAATATCGGCCCATGCCGTGCCGCCGCCGAGGGCAAGCGCGGTTGCCAGGGTCGCCATGATCTTTCGCATCTTGCCAAATTCCCTTTCGTGAAGCCGGTGAATCCGCCCTGGCTTTATGGGTCGGCCGTCGTCCTGGATCGCGAAGCGACCGTCAGGCGCGGCCGTGTTTCAAGTCGGTGATCAGCATGCAGCCCGGTGCGTGGGTGATGCAGAATTCGGGCCGCACCACCTCGATCGCGGCCTGGGGTGTGACCCCGCAGGCCCAGAACACCGGGATCTCGCCTGGCTCGATCGCGACCGGGTCGCCATAGTCCGGCGCCGCAATGTCGCGGATACCGATCGACGCAGGGTCGCCGCGATGGACCGGCGCGCCGTGCATGTCCGGAAACCGGCCGGAAATCGTGGCGGCCCTGTCGGCGTCCGCCGGCGTCAGCGGACGCATGGAGACGACCATCGGCCCGTGCCAGCGGCCGACCGGGACGGTCTTGAGGCTGGTCTTGTACATCGAGACGTTCAGGCCTTGCGCGATGTGGCGAAGGGGAATGCCGGCCTCGATCAACGGATGCTCGAAGGTGAAGGAGCACCCGAGCACGAAGGTGACGAGGTCGTCGCGCCACAGGTCCGCCACATCGGTCGGATCGGCGTCGACCACGCCGTGGCGATGGACCCGGTAGCGCGGCAGATCGTGGCGGATATCGATGTCGCCGAGCGTCGGCAGCGACGGCTCGCCCGGCTCGGAAACCGCCAGCACGGGACAGGCCTTGGCATTCGCCCGGCAGAACGCCTCGAACTCGCCCGCCCAGGCACGCGGCAGGATCACGACGTTGCCCTGGATATAGCCCGGTGCCAGCCCGGTCGTCGGCCCGGTCAGCGTGCCCTGGCGAATCTGCCGGCGCGCCGCCGCCGCCGATTCGAGCAACCCGTCGTCCATCGTCACGCCCCCGCGAAATCCAGCCAGACATCAGCTAGCCATGACGGACCTCGTGGGTCGAATTGTCATTTTCGATCGATTCCGATCAGAAAAACTGATCAGTGAGGCTGATGTTCCTCGACGGCGACCGATTCGGCCAGCGCGGCGACGATGGCAGCCAGCGCATTGTCCGGCTGGTCGAGATAGCTGGCGGTGAAGACGAGCGGCGGCAGCGCCGTGTCGCAGGCGAGCCGGCGCAGGCGACCGGCCGCCAGCTCGTCGGCGATCACGGCCGGCGGAATGGCACTGATCCCGATGCCGTCCAGGGTCATGCGGACGATCGAGGCCAGCGAGCTG
>NZ_DASZBY010000039.1:0-7530 GCF_035943795.1 Aliidongia sp.
CTCCTGCTCGACGTCGTCATCCAGAAGCCTGACGGCTCGGTCCTCCCCCTTCGGTTCGCCATTGTCTGGCAGGCGGTTTCCTGATGCCCTTTTCCGTCCCGAGCCTTGCAGACTTGGTCACGTCGATCGCCGGCGACATCAAGTCCCGGCTGACCAATGCCGACGCGCTGCTGCGCCGCTCGACCTTCTATGTCGCGGGCCGAGTCATCGCCGGCGCCGCGCGCGGCCTCTATGGCTTCATCCAGTACCTGGCCGACCAGTTGTTCGTCGCGACGGCCGAGAAGACCTATCTGGAGCGGCACGCCTCGCTCAAAGGCCTGGCGCGTAAGCTGCCTGCCGTCGCGACCGGCACCGCGGTCGCCACCGCCTCGACCCCTACGACCATTCCGGCCGGCCAGCTGCTCCAGCGCTCGGACAATCAGCAGTTCGTCACCACGGCGGCCGTGACGATCGCCGGCGGCCCCGCCTCGCTTCCGCTCGCCGCCACGCTCGGCGGCACCGCCGGCAACACGGCCGCCGCCACGACCTTGACCTTCCTCAATCCGATCGCCGGCGTGACCGTGACCGTGGACGGCAATGGGCTTACCGGCGGCACCGATACCGAGACCGACGACGAGTTGCGCGCGCGGCTGCTCGACGTCTGGCAGAACCCGCCGCAGGGTGGCGCTGCGGCCGATTACGAGGAATGGGCCAAGGAAGTGCCCGGCGTGACCCGCGCGTTTGTCTTCAAGTATTGGCAGGGTCCGGGCACGGTCGGCGTCGCGTTCGTGCTGGACGACCAGGCCGGCTCGATCATTCCGGGTGCCGGCACCGTCACCGCCGTCCAAGCCCAGCTCGACGTCAAGGCGCCCGTCACCGCGACGCCCTACGCGATCACGCTGCAGGCCGTCACGATCAACGTTGCGGTCCATCTGCAGATCGACAATTCGGTCAACCGAGCCGCCGTCCTGGCCAGCCTGGCCGACCTGTTCCGCACCGCCGGCGAGCCGGGAACCGTGCTGTTCCACGACCTGATCGAAGCGACCGTGCAGGACGCCGGCGGCGGCGGCCAGGGCGACGTCGTCTCCCCGGCCGGCGACACCGTGATTGCCGATTACCAGGTCGCCGAGCTGGGCGCGGTGACCTTCCAATGACCGCGCTCGGCGACCAGTACGGGCTTCAGCTGCTGAAGCTGCACCCGCCGGGCGCTGCCTGGCCCCGCGATCCATCGACCGTGCGCGGCCGGTTCTGGGCGGCGATCGGCGATGGCCTGGCCCGGATCGAAGCGGCGGCGCTGGCGCTGCTCGACGAGGCCGACCCGCGCACAACCGTCCAGATGATCCCGGAATGGTACGAGCAACTCGGCATCGTACCGGGCAACGACGAGTTCATCGGCTACACGGTCGATACCACCGAGGTCTCGATCGACACGGCGCTGGTGACCTCGGACATCACGCTGATCGGTGTGATCGAAGGTGCCGATGCGGACCTGACCGTGCCCGAGCAACAGGCCTTCATCACCGCCCAGGTCAACGCGGTCGGCGGCCAGACTAAGGCCTATTTCATCGGGCTCGCCGCCAGCCTCGGCTACACGATCACCATCACGACCTATCGCCGCGCGGTCGCCGACGTGCTGGCCGCCGACACGCCGATCTGGGGTGACGCCTGGTGCTTCGCCTGGACGATCTCGGTCACGGCCGCGCCTGCCGGCTTCACCGTTCCGCTGCGCGCCGATGCACCCGGAAGCGACCCCGGCCGCAACAGCTTCGAGCGCCTCATCCGGCGCGTGGCACCCGCCCACACCTACGTCCTGTTCGACTATGAGAGCCTCTGATGCATCGGATTGATTCGACCACTGCCGTCGCGGCTCTTCCGGTACCTCGCGCAGAAGGCACGCCCGGGTACTTCGTCAATGGCGATCCCGCCGTCGGCCAGGTCGCGACGTCGGTCACTCACGAGTGGCTCAACTCGGTCCAGGAAGAAATCGCCGGCGTCATCGAAACCGCCGGGGAGACCCTGGACAAAACCAACAACCGGCAACTGCTTGCCGCCATCCAGCAGCTGATTTCGTCGATGGATGGCTGGTCGACCGGCGACGTCAAGATCACGCTGAAAGCGGCGGCAGACGCCGGCTGGGTCCTGATGAACGACGGGTCGATCGGCAACGCGGCGTCGGGCGCGACGGCCCGGGCCAATGCCGATACGCAGGCGCTGTTCACCCTGCTCTGGACCAATGTCTCCAACGGGAATGCGGCCCTTCAGACCAGCGCGGGCGGGGCGGTCGCGCGGGGCGTTTCGGCCGCGGCGGACTTCGCGGCGAACCGGCGCCTGGTGCTGCCGGCTGTCCTCGGCCGGTCGCTCGCGATCGCCGGCGCTGGTGTAGGCCTGACCGCCAGGAACCTCGGCGACATCGCTGGTGCGGAAACCCATGTTCTGGCGCTCGGCGAGCTGCCGGCACACACCCATAGCGGTACCACCGGCAACGAAAGCGCCAACCACACGCACAGCGGCACCACCGGCACGGAAAGCCAGTCGCATACCCACAGCGTCGCCGGCACGCTGAACGGCGGCGTCGGTGCCGCCAGCGGCGGCCAAGTCACCAGTTCTGGCGGCGCCTTCAACACCGGCACCCCGAGCCAGCCCCATACCCATGCCATTACCACCGGGACCGAGAGCGTATCGCACACGCATGCCTTCACCACGGACGCCGGGACCGGCGGCGGCGGCGCGCATTCGAACATGCAGCCGACCGCCTTCCTGAACGTGATGATCAAGCTCTGATATGTCCCATGCCGAGATCCTGTTGTGGGACATCCGACGCGGCCTGCAGGCTTTCGGCGCCGGCCATAGCGCCGCGATCTGCAAGCTATGCGGGGGCGACGGCTTCCGCACCCTCGACGTCAGCCTGCTGCCGTGGCGCCGCCGGATCCCGTGCCAGAACTGCCGACGCACCGGGTTCCAGCCGCTCGGCGATCCGCGCGGCCTCGCGGCCCAGCTGCTCGACCGCGTCGACACGGTGCAGGACGTAATGGAAGACGCCGAAGCGGTCAGCCTGGTGCTGCACGTCTATCGCGTACCCGGACGCGACCTCGAACGCATCCTGCAGACGGCCGGCTACCGCGCGCGCTGGCCGATCCAGACCACCCGGCCTGGCAGCTCGCCGCCGCTTCCCACGCCCCCTCAATTTCACACTGGAAAGCAAACACCATGACAATGAAAGTTACCGCGGCGGTCGGGGCGGTCATGCTCGACGCAGTGAAGCCATTGCTGAACGGCGGCACCTGCAACTGGTATTCAGGCACTCAACCGACCAATCCGGACACGGCGCTGTCGGGCAACACGCTGCTGGCCACCTGGACCTTCAGCGCGACGGCCTACGGCTCGGACAGCTTGGTCAGCGGCAATGAGCAGGCGACAGGTTCCTTCGTTAGCGCTTCTGTATCCCCCGTCGCCAATGGCACGGCCACGTTCGCGCGTTGCCTGAAGTCCGACGGCACGACGGTCGTCTGCGATTTGACCATCGGCACCTCCGGTACCGACATCGTCATCGGCACGACCACCGTGAACACGACAATTCCCATTACGCTGACCGACGTCATGAAGCTGGCGGTGGACTGATCGTGATTGAGGTCGCCGCTGCCGTTCGAATGTCGGAGAGATAGATGCTGGCTGCAGATTTCGTGGCGGCGACCGGCACGACCGGCACCGGCACCTGGACCCTGACCGCGCTGGCCAACTTTGCCAATTTCAATGAGCCCTACGGACCGTCGGGCACCTATCGCGTCGTCTATTCGGCGCGCGACGGGGTCGGCAATTTCGAAGCCGGATACGGTCAGCTGACGCTCGGAACGGGCAACACGTCGACGTTGACGCGTAGCCCGCGCAAAACACGGACCAGCAGCGGCACGTACGTGACCGGCACGGGCGCTAGCCCATTGAACTTTACGACGGCGCCGACCGTCGAACTGGATCCCGTCTCCTTCAACTTGTTTCCATCGACCGGGCCGCTCTATTCCGGCGGCAACTGGACGCCGATAGGGCAGGTGGCGAGCATTCAGGCCGCCGGGTTCACGGCGAACGCGTCGGATACGATCTATCGCTGCACATTCGACTGGGACATCGGGGCGCCCGTTTCAAGCTTCGGCGTCTATATCGACTCCGGCAATGCCGCAGGACATATCCGGCTCGCCATCTATGCGCCGCTCCTGGATGGCGACGCGGGCGCGCTGATGTGGGATTCGGGCGATCTGTCAACGGCAGCGACCGGCAACGTGGGCTCGACCGGCGGTCTCGATCTGCCGCCAGGCCAGTACTTCCTGGACATGAATACCAATATTTCGACGGTCAAACTCTGCCCCAATTCATACGAGTTCAAGCGACCCTCGTTGCTCGACGCGGCGTATTACGAAAACCGCGTGAGGCTCTGGTCAAAAGCCTCGACCTACGGAGCACCCGCAAGCGTGGCCCCCACCACCTCCAGCGGCTTCTCGGCTCTAGCACCCAATACGTACCTCAGCCCCTGCCTGTATGTGAGGCCCTAGCATCGTGGATCTGACGTGGACTGCATATCCGGACATCGACCTCAGCGCTGCTGGCGTCTGCGAGGCCATCCGTGCCGCTGGCGTCAAGACGCAGATGAGCGGCCAGGAGTTTCAGGTCAGCGATCTGGCCGCAGCACAAGCTGCTGTCGCGGCGCACGATCCAGTCGCCGTCCTCCGGGGTGTAGCTGTGGCGGCGACCGAGGCGCAGTATGACGGGGTCATCGCCGCCGGGTTCGCCTATCAAGGCAAGCTGTTCCAGATCGACGACGGGTCGCGGCAGGACATGGCAGCTATCGGCGCTATGGCGCTCGGATCGATACGCGATCCAGACGGCTCGCCCTGGTCGGCCGGCTTCTACTGGATCGCGGCGGACAACAGCGAAGTGCCGATGTCGGCGGCCGAGGCTTACGCCTTCACCTTCGCGGCTGGCGCCTATGTATCGAGCTGCATCCTCTATTGCCGGGCGCTGAAAAATCACATCCTCGCCGCCGGCACGGCCGACGCGGTTGCCGCCGTTGACGTAGCGGCCGGCTGGCCAGCGAGCCAGTAACATGCCGTTCGGCGCGAAGCCATTCGGTACGGCCCCCTTTGGCGGCGCGGTGGCGGCGAGCGCGGGTGGAGTAGTCGCCGTCTGCACGATGGGCCTGCCGACCGGCAAGATCGCGGCCACGGCGTCGCAAGCGCAGTCCGCTGTGGCCGCGCTGATGGTTGCCGCTCTGGCCGCTGCTGGCGTGGCGACGCAAGCCCAAGGCGCCGTCGCATCGTCGAGGTTACCCGCGCTGACCGCCCCAGCGACGGGAAGCCAAGGCCAAACGGCGAGCGCGGCGCTGGTATTGCCGAGCCTGACGACATCGGCTTTGGCTTCGCAGGGCCTGTCGGCCTCCGCCGGCACGATGCTTCCCCGCCTAGCGATCGCGGCTACGGCAAGTCAGGCTCAGACTGCTGCCGTCGCACCGATCCTGCCCAGGCTGGCGACGGTCGCCAATGCGTCGATGGGCTTGACCGCAATCGCGGCGATCTCTCTGCCGGTGCCGGTCGTATCGGTGGTTGCGGGCCAGGCGCAAGTCGCCGTCGCTGGGATCCAGCCGTTGCCGCCGTTTGTCGCGGCAGCGGCAGGACAGGCCCAGAGCGCGACAGCTTCATGCCTCTTGCCGTTACCGACGATGGCCGCGACTGCAGCCATGGGCGGCATCGCAACTGCAGTTTGGATGCTCCCGGCGCTCCGCACGGCTGCCACGGCGATGCAGGCGCTATCGGCCGTCGGCAACGCCACGCTGCCAAACTTGGCTACGGTTGCGACAGCTACCTTGACGTCGATCGGCGCCGCCACGCTGGCGCTACCATCGTTGCGGCTGGCCGTTGCGGCGAGCCAAACGCAATCCGCAGCGCTGAAACTGTCGCTTCCGGACTTGTTTTCGGGCGCGATCGCGACGCCGGCCGTCGCTGCCCTCACGGTCGACCCGGCCGGGCTTCTCGTAGGGCCGCCCCTGGCGCGTCGCCTGGTCGGTCCGGCTCTCGTTAGGAAATTGAATGGTAGGCGTGGCATGACCGACATCGCGGAGACCTGGTCGCCGATCATGGCTGGGACACAGCGGATCTTCGAACTGGATTTCACCGAACAACTTCCGCTCGGGGCGACGCTCAATGCCGACAGCTTGGTCTGGCGTTGCGGCATCGCCAGCGGGATCGGTGACGACGATCCGCAGTCACGTCTGCAGGTTCCCGGGCAGGCCCTTCTAGGATGTGTCGCGGTGACCATGGGAGGGCCTTTCCTGGGAAACAACGTCTATCGACTTCAGGCGAATGTCGTTACCAGCACGGGCGAAACACTGCCTCTGTCCGGCCTGGTACGCTGTTTTCCTGATCCCATTCCATAGCCCCAAACGGGGGCTCGGGGCGCTGGCACGCCCCAAGCCGCGAGGGTTCAGCTCGCTCGACGAATCGACCCGTTCCCCACAGGGGGGCGGGTTAATAACCGAGAGAACAAAACGTGTCCAGCGTTCGCGTAGACCCCATCGCGCCTTACATCGGCGGCAAGCACAAATTGGCCGCTCGCATCACTGCGATCATCGAAGCCACGCCTCACGACCTGTATGCCGAACCGTTTGTCGGCATGGGCGGCATTTTCCTACGCCGAAGCAGGGCCGCCAAGGTCGAGATCATCAATGACTATAGCCAGGATGTGGCCACGCTGTTTCGCATCCTTCAGCGTCACTTTCCGCAGTTCCTGGACGTCCTGAAATGGCAACTCACCACGCGGGCGGATTTCGATCGCCTCGCACAGGTTGACCCGACCACGCTGACCGATCTGGAGCGGGCCGCGCGCTTCCTGTACCTCCAGCGCACAGGCTTCGGCGGCAAAGTCGCCGGCAGGAACTTCGGCACCAGTCGCACCGGGCCGGCACGGTTCGATCTCAACAAGCTGGTGCCTTTGCTCGAAGCGGTGCACGAACGGCTGGCATCTGTCGTCATCGAGCGACTGCCTTACGAGGATTTCATCCGCCGCTACGATCGCGAGGGCGCCCTGTTCTATCTCGACCCGCCGTATTACGGCTCGGAGGCTGACTACAGCGATACGGCCGACCTTTTTTCGCGGCTGGATTTCGATCGCCTGGCGCTCGTGCTTCGCACCATCAGAGGGCGATTTCTGGTCTCGCTGAACGACCATCCAGGCGTTCGTCGAGCCTTCGACGGCTTCGCTTTCGAGGAAATCGAAACCACCTACACGATCGGCGGTAACGGTTCAGCGAAGCGGGTCGGCGAATTGATGATCACGAAGCCCCAAAATATGTCTTCGTAGGTGCCAAACCCACCGGCAACCTGTGCCAAAACTCGCGGCGCGCTATAACAACCCGAGCGATTAGCCGACCGTTGGATTTTCTATGCAACAAAAAGCCCTGAAACCATACGGATTTCAGGGCTTTGATGCTTGGTGTCCCCGACGTGATTCGAACACGTGACCCCCGGTTTAGGAAACCGATGCTCTATCCTGCTGAGCTACGGAGACATG
>NZ_DASZBY010000040.1:0-42421 GCF_035943795.1 Aliidongia sp.
GGCTGTTCATGCGGCGCGCTCCCGTTGGACATTGTTCGGTTGGGAGGGCGTGGTATTCTTGTCCGGTCGCGTGTTGGGCAAGCGCTGGCCGTCCCTGTCGTACCGCTCCGCGAACAGCTTCGCCGGAGTGGTGCCGAGGGCATCGGCAATCGCTACCTCGATACGGCTGGACGGGGTCATCAGAGCGTTACTGACCGCCTGATGAGACACGTCGAGCTGTTGCGCGATCCGGCGGAGCGAGTTGCCCCGGAGCCGAAGCTGATAACAAACCCATGCCCGCCGTTCGGCGGGATTTTTTGGGATGTCAAAGGTTGACTGTGCGATGGACATGGCAGGGAAGGTAGCCCGGATTTGGGCCATACAGCAAGCCCAGATTTGAGAAATTCGGACTTCCAAGTTCACAAATGGCCCAATTTTGGGCTGTCAGAGATTTACTCAATTAAAACAATGTGTTGAAAGAACTTGGAGATGGATCAGAAACGCAGCGCAAAACCTCCCACTTCCCCCGGAGATCTGGGAAGGCGCTTGATCGCTGTTGCGCGAGCCTTTGGCGGTCAGGGGATCGTGGCAAGTGCCATGGGAATTTCTCTCTCCCAATTCAAACGATATGCCGCCGGAGAGAACCAGCCCACATTTGAATCGGTATCAAATCTGAGCCTCGACCTAGGGGTTCGACTTGAGTGGCTGGCGTCTGGCCAAGGTTCGATGATGGCTGACGACAAAGCCAGCGTATCGAGAACCGCGGAAGATGACGTCGAGCTGTCTTCGAAAGACGCGGAGCTGATCATCAGCTGCTTCATCGCCGTGACCGAACTGCTCGACGAATCGAACGTTGTCGTGGAGCGGGATCAGAAAATTGTGCTGGCCCACAACATGTTCCGACGCGAAAAAGCCCGCTTGGCCACTCAAAATGAGGAGCGGAAAGCCTCCCTCGTGCACGCTCGCGTCGAAAACCATTCGTAAAGTCTTCTGGGGGATTGTCACCCTGGGTTACGCCCGCTATGTTCTCTTTATGTTCTTTTCGCGTACGTTCGGAGCTTGCGTTGGACCTTGTTCGATCACTCAAGAATCTTCATTTTCCCGGCCTTTTCAGTGACTTGCACATGAGAAAGGCAGAGGCGCTCGACGGCACGATCGAGGACGTTTCTGCGGATTTCTATGGATGGCAACCTACCCGTTCGCCGGGTATTTTTCGGCGCACAGAGACGATGACCGCCACTGTTGCGCCAGCCTTCAGCGAGGCAGTGCCAAATTTCCCGTCAAATTGGACTGATCGGCGCCAATCGGTGCCAAATCGCCCGACGAGGGTCGGTCACATGGAAGTGAGCGTTCCTGCGGGGTGCGCGGTCATTCCGATCCTTCGCCCCTGTGTCATTACTGGCGTCTGCCCATAGTTTGGTACACAAACTGGTACACAGCGATGGCAAAGAGACGCATGAGTGTAGCGCGCCAATCGCTTTGGCACAAAATAGCGGTCGCTTTGACACAGCTCGGTTTCGCCCTGACATCAAGGTCCGGTGACGACCCAACAACGCCGTTCAGCAAGATTTTCACGCTCCCTGATTCCAGACGTTCTTTAGCTGCCGCTTGCACAGCTTTTCCGCGTACCCGCGCGCAGGTTGCGCTATTGTGGCTGGGAGAATATTTACGCTGCAACGCAGTCGATGCACAGCCAGGGCGACAATGTAATGGAAGGACAATCCCGAACCGTTTCGCCGCTCGCGTTTTACCTCGGAATATGGGCCTTCCCGCTGAGCATACCCTTCATCTTCGGCGTGCTGTTTATGGCGATGTCGCTGATTTTTCTCTTAGCGTATTCCCTGATGCTGCTCGTCCCGATCGCGCTTCTTGTTTTCGGAAACATTGTCTTCGAGAATATCAAGGCGCGACAGTGGCGAAGGTCATGCGCCACTATCCTGGCCGCGACATACATGCTTGCCGGTATATATTTTCAGTCCCTGCTCTGGGCACCACTCTATACGGCGGGGCTCTGGGCCGGTTTCTTGCCGCTTTATTGGGTCTACGACGGGAAGGTCCAGGCGATCCCTGACAACAAAAGCCCTCGCTTTCTGGTGATCCACGGCGGGGGCGAGGATGGGCTCTTTGGTCATGCGCTCATTTACGACGAGAGCGACCGGATCGCCAGACGGGGCGTTGACGGCTTACCAGTTGGATGGGCCGACCGTTGGAACATTGAGGCGTGCGACAGTACGACCCGTTTGGTCGGCCATTATTATACCTGCAGTTTTCACAACGAAATCTGACAGCTAGCGGTGAACGCGTTTCGAAAATGGGCGACACAAGGGCCAACATCTACGAATGGCTGGCCATCTTCACCGACAATCCGCCGGCCGGAATCGACCCAAGTAGGGCATACAGCGAGCTTTGACCCCGATCTCTGAAGCGGACATAGCCTTGCTTGATAGTTCCGGCTAGGCGATCACCGAATCCTTATCGGCCCCTCGGGAAGCGTATCGAGATATTCGGCGATGGCCGCAATCGTCGCCGTTGCTCTCGGAAGGGATGAGGTGGCAGGAGCGCTCCCAAGCCCCATGTGCACCGTCTCGATATGGATCAAATATGAAGCGATCTCGGAGGTCGGCTGCCCTCGTCTTAGTCGCCCGACCACCTGCAACAGATAAGCGTCGTATTCGTCGTCGCAGCCTTCATGCCGAACGTCCCGGAGCCCGATCGGGTCCCATAGTTCCCAGCCGATGTCGCGCAAGCGTGAGAGTTGAACCGCCGGAGCCGATGTCATGGCAAGAGGATGCCGAACGTGTCATCCCATTTCCATTAACATCGTGAGTGCGATGGTTCGCCCGCCCGCCCATGCTCGATAGCGACCATTCGCTCCCCAGCCCGAGCCGCCGGTCCAGTATCGACCCAACAACGCCGTTCGACCGACTTTGATGCTTCCTCGAAAGCCGACATAATGCTGACGGTCGCCGCAGTCCTGCCGGGGGAAGAAATGAAGGAAATCACGCTCGACGCCTCGACGTGGCGCCATCGAGAAGATTTCTACGATGCCCCTGCTCCCAGCTATCGGCGCGTCTGCTTGGCACGGTCGGAATCTCGATGCGCTCGCTGACAGCTTCGGCGGAGATGACATTCTCGCTATACGCGGGCCATTCCGAATTAAGATCGTAAATTCCCGTTCGGCGCCGGTAGAGCTACGTAGCTACCTATCCGAGTTCGAGGGCATGATGGCGGATCTTCGGAAGGACAGTGATCATGACTTAGTCCTCGAATAGCCGCTGACGACCCATTGAAGACGCTCCCCGTGGATTTCGCTCATCCAGATTGCAGACGTTCGCCCGCTCGCCATAGGATGTGGTTATGCCGAAGTATCAACCCATCAGCGTGCCTGTACCGTTAAAAGCGAGCGTGAGCGACCTCGTGGATTTTCGATGGGGCACGGCGGGCATCAGCGCGGATTTCATCATTCCAGGCAACAACACTCATCTGCTGCGCGTGGCGTTCGATCGGCAGTGCATCGTCAGGCTTTTGGACGAAATGCCGCTCAGTACCGAGAATGATGACGGTCCGACTGCGGGTTTGGTTTCTGAGAACTTCGCCTACATCGTCGAGGGAAGCGTCTTTTCGCGGATCCAATCGGATGCTTGGAAAATCGCTCTCCCGTCCGCAACGCACTATCGTTTCGTCACTGGCTGGGCATGCATGGACGTCTTGTCGTCGTCGGTCCCTTCGTTCGTGCTTGTTGCTCGGTCAAGCGTCGATGAGGTGCAGGCCGCAGCCCGCGTCCTTGATCGAGATGGTCGCTTTCATGGTTGGTGGCCCAAAACCACGGCCGCCTATGACGACCTAGATCCGATCGGAAAAGATGAGTTCGAATCGGTAGTTGAGCGAATGCTGATGGCAGCTGCTCGTACCCGAAACGGCTAGCCTCGCCGAAGAGGATCTACTTTAGATCCGAAGCAGGCCCACACACATGGGGCTTAAATGAGAATCAAAAGCAATTTGAGGAGCTACATTCGCTCGTATCTCGACAAGCCCTCGCGCCCCTTCGTTCCTGTGTTGGCGGCAACATTCCTTGGAGCGATCGCTGCGGCACTCCCAACCATAGTTCTCACACTGAACAGAATAGAAGAACCCTGGAACATTGTTGTTGCTTCCGATGCGCTTGCTCTCGCCGAACTGACCTACATCGGGACCTTGGCGCACGCTCTTGTGCTTGGTTTGCCGAGCTTTCTGCTATTGCGATCGAAAGGCCATATCGGAGTCGTCGCTTGCGCCTGTGCCGGGCTTGTCATCGGCGCGGCTCCATTCGGTGCCCTAGGATTGCTCTCTATGCTGGGCATGCAGAATGCGTCGAGCGGAGGCAAGCCAACCGTTGTCAATCATGTCCCGACGCTTGCAGGTTGGATCGAGTACGCCTCTGCCGTGGGATTTGCCGGTCTCATCGGTCTCGTCGGCGGCGTGACCTTCGGGGCCGTCATCCGGTGGTGTGGTGTACGGCCGTGTGCTGCGAACCGAGATCAAGCAATTCCGAGGACGCCCGCATGGCGCTCGCCGATCGTCTGCTCGATAGCAATCCTTCTAACCGTCACTATGTTCGCGCTACCGCACTTCGTGCGCGATACCAGCTGCCATAACCTCTTCCGCGATGGTCGGACTTCCGTTGGGCCGCAGATCGTTGCAGACGTAGATCTGGCACCCAATGACTGGTCCACGCTTCGGCAGACATTCACCGAGTTTGGCGGCGCGAATGGACTAGCATTTCGCAGCGACGAAGGTATTCGAGACGGGCGACTGATGTGGCGTACGCTGGGCCTCTGCAACGAGGCCGGCGTGACCATCGTTGCCAGGGATCAGCCATGGTTGAAAGATATCCATTCCCCCGCTGCTAAGCGCGGAATGGAACTTGAGATCTTCGAATTGAAGTCGGGGTCAGACTGGCGGGTCTTAACGCACGACCTCCTAGATAAGCTCGAAATGCAATGGCCTGCACGGATCAGCTATCGCGGACAGCATGGCAGCCCCATCCCAAGAGAGGAAGCGATGAAGGGGCGGGCAGAGTGACGCAAAAGGCCGGGGTACGCGTCGGACAGACCGGCGAGAAGCCTGCCGCTCGTCAGTAACCCTCGTTAAAACGAGGCAGGGAATGTCCATAATAGCCTCCGGCTCCTGAAACCGGACGGACTGGAATCCACCCAAAATCGACATCCAGCGGTCACGATCGCCCGGTGATGATCACCTTGAGGCGCAGACGCGGCTGGTCTATGCCAACATGAAGGCCGTGCTGGACGAAGCGGACATGGGTTTCGCCGACGTGGTCAAGACGACCATCTTCCTGGTTGATCCGAAAGACCGTGCCGCCTTCTCCGCCGTGCGCGCCGAGGCGACGGGCGGGATCAAGACCGCATCGACGCTCGTCTATGTCGCAGGCCTGGTGCTGCCCGACCTGCTCGTCGAAGTCGAAGCCGTTGCCGTCAAGGCAGTGACGGCGTAACGCCTACGCCTCCAGCGCAAGGAGGCGCTCCCTGCCTCGGCCCTGCCCATGTTGGCGTCAGGCCTGGCGACGGTTCCGCAGGCCCAGCAGCAGGACCAGCGATCCCCCTAGCAGCGCCAGGCTGCCCGGTTCCGGCACCGCCTGCGGCGCGAAGGAGACGCCGCGGATGTTGGTGTCCGGCGCCGCGGTGTCGAGTACCTGGAAGCTCTCCCCGGCGCCGGTGGTGCCGGTCAGGCTGTCGGTGATGCCGTAGAGGTAGGTCTGGTCCAGGTCGCCCAGGGTCGCGTTGGTCGCGAACAGCTCGACCGAATTGCCGATGACCTCGCCGGTCAGGCCGATCAGGCCGGTCGTGCCGCAATCGATCTGGTTCGCCCCGCAGGCCGTGGTGTCGGCGACGAAGTTCAGCAGGCCGGTCGACAGCGTATATTCCAGCACCCAGCCGGTGCCGTTGAAGATCCACTTCTGCAGGCCGCCGTCGCTCAGCCCTTGCGTAGCGCCGCCCGATCCGTTGTTGTCGCCCTTGGGATTGCCGCTGTCGGCGACATAGAGCGTGGTGGTGTTGGCGAAGAAATAATTTTCCGGGCTGAGGTAGATCTTGCTGCCGCCGAGGCCGGCATCGATGACGTTGAGCTGGGACGAGGACGTCGTCTGGTACTTGCTCTTGAGGCCGCCCAGGATCGATGCGGTCGCGGCACTGGTCGGCAGGTTACCGGCCGTGCCGTAGCTCGAAATGTTCTCGTGCACGCCGCTGCCCTCGGTCGAATCGGCCGACAGATAGAGCTGGCCCTTCTGGATCGAGACGGCCCGCGCGTCGAAGCTGGTGTCGATCGCGGTCGCCGTCGTGGCGCCGCGCTTGGCGAAGAACAGGCCCTGGGTCGTGGTGTCGGATTTGTTGAAGCCCTGGCCGGAAATATAGAAGGACGAGCCGTCGACCGTGGCCACGCTGCGCGGATTGTTCTCGTTGAACACGCCGGTCAAGGCGGTCGAGGTATCCACGCTGCCGTTGGCGCCGATCAGCGCCACAACCCGCGGGACGACCGTGGCGGTCGTGACGCCGGAGCCGGCCGAGCCCGGGAAGCCTGCCACGCTGGCGGTCTGAGCCAGCGGATAGCAGGCACCGGCATCGCCGATGCAGCCCTTGGTGCCGCCGCCGTAGCTCTGGGCATTCGCGTTGAAATTGGCGGCGTTCACGCCATAGCCGGCGATCGTCAGAAACTGCCCGTTGGCGGACAGCTGCAGCGTGCCTTCCGAGGACGAGCCATATTCGCCGGAGATCGCAGAGTTGGTGACGCCGTTGCTGGTGGTCGTGGTCTGCGGCAGCACCAGCTGGCCGACCGCGGCACCGGAGGTGGTAACTTCCTGCAGCGTGATCGGCGCGGCCTGGTTATCACTATAGGTCCCGGTGCCGCCGCCGTTGCCATAGACGCTGATGACGAGGTCGCCCGGCGTGAAGGAGCCGATCGTCTGGGCCGCTGCCGGCACCGCGCCCATCACCGCCAAGGGTGCCAAAATGCTCAAGCCCAGCCAGTGGGCATTCTTCATCCGCGACATCTTCGCCCCGCTTCAAATTGCTTGTCCCGTACAGGGGCAGCAACCTAGCGAGCGACCGCGAAGCTTTTATGACGAATTGTATGTTTTCCCCGGCCGGCGGACCGCCGCCTCAAGCGCTGCGCCGCTGATCCAGCAGGCTGCCGTCCATCAGTTCTACCTTGCCTGTAGGATCCGACGGCGTTTCCTTGGCCGGGTCCAAGGTGAACTGCGTGTCGGTCGGGCGCGTGGTGTCGAACGGATTGCAGACCCAACGGCGCCAGACCATCCGGCCCCAGGCCACGCCACGGCGACGGCGCCAGCCGAGTGCCACGGGATACCAGGCGAACCATCGTTCCCAGGGACCGGTCGCCCAGGGGCCGGGTGCGGGTGACGGACGTTTCATTCGATATCGCTCATCCTGCCACGAAGGTTCTGTCGAAATTCATCGCGAGCCGTCTAAACCGTCGAAGGATACGCGCCTTCGTGACAAACCCGTAGCAAATCCCGTCGGCCGGCCGCCGGTTGCAGATGGCCTCTCCCAAACTCTTGAAATTGAAGGCTCCGGCAGAACCGCTGGAACGACGGCTCCGTTCATTCCGGCCGGGCAGCGGTGGGACTCGGGGCCGCAGGCGCGATCGGACGGCTCGTCGCATTGCCGGATCGGACAGGGTCCGCTAGGCTCCGCCGCGTTCCATTCTGTTTCTTCCGAGGGGCTCATGCCGCAGATCGCCATCATCGTCGAGTTCGAGACCCTGCCCGGCCAACAGGCCGCCTTCGAGGCGATCATCCGCGAGCACGCTCGCCGTACCGTTTCGGACGAGCCGGGCTGCCTGAGGTTCGACGTCCTGCATCTGGTCGACGAGTCCGGCGCCCGCGTGCCGAACAAGCTGCTGGTCAACGAGCTCTATGCCGATCGCGCCGCCGTCGTGGCCCATCGCGCGTCCGAGCGCATGCCCAAGGTCGGCGCGGCACTGGCGCCGCTGGTCGCGAGCCGGCGGTTGATCGAGGCCGAGGTCGACGCGTGACATCCCGCTGGTGCGCGGCCCTGGCGGCGGTCTGGCTCGCCGGCACGGCGCTGCCGGCCGGCGCCGCAGCCCCGACCGACCAGGCGACGAAGCGCTGGAAGCAGTCGGACGCCTGCATCGCCGACGCGAATAAACAGGTGCCGGATCACAACGAAGCGGCACTGCGCAAGCGCGACACCCTGGTCGACGCCTGCTTCAAGGCCCACGGCCTGCCGCCCCGCTCCGGCCTCACGCCCTCGGATGAGACGAAGCCCCCGGTACCCGACAAGGCGCCGCCCGGCTGAACACCCGGATCCGTCTCGGCTATTTCGGCGCCTGGACCTGGTCGTAGACCCGGAGCATGCCGGCCTGGACCCGGGCGTCGGCGAATTCGGCGAGCGCCTTGGTGCGGGCGGCCTCGCCCATGCGGCGGCGCAGGTCCGGATCGCGGGCAAGCTGTTTCAAGCGGTCGGCGACCGCCGCATCGTCGTCGACCGGGACCAGGAAGCCCGTCACGCCATCGACCAGCGCCTCGCGGCACCCCGGCATGTCGGTCGTGACCACGGGGCGCGCGCACGAGGCCGCCTCCAGCAGGGTCTTGGGCACGCCCTCGCCATAGCGTGACGGATAGACCGCCATGTGGCTCGCCTGCCAGAACGAGGCGACGTCGGCGATATGGCCGACCCATTCGACCAACCCCTCGGCGACCCAGCCCTCGACCTCTTCCTGGGTGTGGGAATCGGCGCTGCCCTTGTCGGTGCCGCCGGCCAGCAGGAAGCGGATCGGCACGCCCTCGGCGCGCAGCCGGCGCATGGCGGCGACCGCGACCGCGGGCCCCTTGTCCCGCACCAGGCGGCAGGCCATGGCGACGATCGGCACGCCCTCGGGCTCCGGCACCGGGGCGAAGCGGTCGGTGTCGACGCCGCAGCTGCAGATCAGCGCCACCTGGTCCTGCCGGATCGCACCGCCGGCGGCCAGCCGCTCGCCGTCATCGGGATTTTCGAGCGTGACCAGCGACCCGTAGCCGCCCATGGCGAGGCCCAGGGTCGCCAGCACCGGGCGGCGCAGCAGGCGTGCCTTCAGGCGCTGCGAGGTGAAGACATAGCCGAGGCCCGCCACGGTCGAGACCCGCGCCCTGACGCAGGCCAGCCGCGCCATCAGCCCGCCGTAGATGATCGCCTTCAAGGCGATGGAATGGACGACGTCGGGACGCTCGCGCCGGAACAGGCGCCATAGCATCCACAGCGACTTCACCTCGTTGCGCAGCAGGCCGCCGCCCCGGCGCCAGGGCAGCGCCACGACCGTGAAGCCCAGTCGGCTCAGCACTTCGGCATGGGCCTGGACGCGGGCGCAGACAATGACGCGATAGCCCGCCGCCAGGGCCGCCTGACCGATCGCCAGGCGATGCAGCCAGAAATACCAATCCTCGGTCACGACATAGATGAGTGTTTTCTGGCGGTGCGGAATCATGAAGGCCTTGGTTTGGTGCGATACCGGCTAGACCATCCGGCCGAATTCCCGCCTGCGGACGCGTGACGGTGGAGGGGTGGCGGGAAAGGCGCGGGAGTATCATCGAACCGCCGGGCGAGATCAAGCCGCGCACCCGGCGCGGTCCTGCATTCTGCCGGGCTGTACCCGGCCCCCGCTTTTGCTATGGTCGCGCCCGTGTCGCGTTCGGCGTTTTGGACATCTCGGGTGAAGCGGATCAATCGGACCCTTTTGGCATTGCTGCACGACGCCGTCATGACGGCGCTGTCGCTCGTGCTGTCGCTCTATCTGCGCCTCGGCGACGATGTGGCGCTGCTCGACCAGGGCATGGTGCTGCAGGACATGGCGCTGTTCACGGTGATCGTGCTCGTGTTCCTGCGCGTGACCGGGCTCTATCGCGGCATTTGGCGCTACGCCTCGCTGAACGACCTGTTCGCGATCGGGAGGGCTGTGACCGTCTCGGTGTTAGTCTATACGCTGGTCCTGTTCCTCACGACCCGGCTGCAGGGCCAGCCGCGCTCGACCCTCGCCATCAACTGGTTCGTGCTGATCGGCCTGCTGTCCGGCCCGCGCATCCTCTATCGCCTGTTCAAGGACGGCCGGCTGGACCGGATCTTCGAGCGCGACGCCCATCGCCGGGTGCCGGTGCTGCTGGTCGGTGCCGGCGACGGGGCGGAGCTGTTCGTGGCCGAGATGCATCGCGACCGGCGCTCGAACTACGACCCGATCGGCATCATCGGCCTGAACGACGGCCGGGTCGGGCGCTCGATCCACCGGGTGCCGGTGCTGGGCACGATCGACCAGCTGACCCAGGCGGTGGAAAAGCTGACCGATACCGACCGGCGGCCCCAGCGCATCATCCTGACCAACGACCTGATCGACGGCGCGCTGATCAGCCGGGTGGTCGAGCAGGCCTCGGCCCTCGGCCTCGACATCGCGCGCATGCCGCGGGTGACCGAGTTGAAATCCGGCGCCGGCCAGGAATTGGAGATCCAGCCGATCGCGATCGAGGACCTGCTGGGCCGGCCACAGCGCGTGCTCGACCGCGAGGCGATGGCCCGCCTGATCCAGGGTCGCCGCGTGCTGGTGACCGGGGCCGGCGGCACCATCGGGTCCGAGCTGGTGCGCCAGATCGCGGCTTTGGCACCCACGCACCTGACCCTGGTCGACAGCGCCGAGTACCAGCTCTACCTGATCGACCTGGACCTGGCCGAGAATTTCCGCGCCCTGCCCCGCACCGCCAGCCTGGGCGACGTGCGCGACCGGCGCCGGCTCGACGAGATCATGGCCGAGGCCCGGCCGGAACTGGTGTTCCACGCCGCCGCCTACAAGCACGTGCCGATGGTCGAGGCCAATCCGACCGAGGGCGTGCTGACCAACGTCATCGGCACGCGCAACCTGGCCGAGGCCTGCCGTACCGCCGGCGTCGCCGCCATGGTGATGATCTCGACCGACAAGGCGGTGCATCCGACCAACGTCATGGGGGCGACCAAGCGCCTGGCCGAATGCATCTGCCAGGCGCTCGACCTCGCCGGCCGGGCCAACGGCCAGTCTCCCAAGACCCGCTTCGTCACCGTCCGCTTCGGCAACGTGCTGGGCTCGACCGGCTCGGTCGTGCCGCTGTTCCGCCGCCAGCTGCAGGCCGGTGGCCCGCTGACCGTGACCCACAAGGACGTGCAGCGCTTTTTCATGACCGTGCGCGAGGCGGTCGAACTGGTGCTGCAGGCCTCGACCGTCGCCGTGTCGGACCATCCGCCCGAAGGGTTGGAGCGCGGCGGCATCTTCGTTCTGGAAATGGGCGACGCGGTCAAGATCGCCGACCTCGCCCGCCAGATGATCCGGCTCGCCGGCCTGGTACCGGACCGCGACATCAAGATCGAATATGTCGGCCTGCGGCCGGGCGAGAAGCTCTATGAGGAGCTGTTCCACGAGGCGGAGCCGCCGGTCAGGACCGGCGCCGACGGCATCCTGCTGGCGGCACCGCGCACCGCCGACTACGCGGTGCTGGCGCGTACCCTGGACGAGATGGAAGAAGCCGCCCGCGCCCGCGACGGCGCGCGCGTGTTGGCGCTGCTGGGCCACCTGGTGCCGGAACTGCAGCGCGAACCCGGACAGCAGGCACTGCCCAAGCTGACCGCCGGCCCCACCTGAACCCAACGACGGATCGTTTCATGCAGAACATCGATCGGCTGTTCTTCGGCACCGCCATCCTGCTCGGCCTCGCCGGCATGGCCATGGGCATCGAGATGGGGATCCGCCAGGATTTCACCCTCACTCCCGTCCATGCCCACATCAACCTGCTCGGTTGGGTCTCGATGGCACTCTATGGTCTGGCCTATCGCACCGGGATGGTCCGGCGCGACCGCTGGGCGGCCGTGCAATACGGGCTGGCGCTCGCCGGGTCGATCCTGATGCCCGCGGGCCTGTATTTCGCGATCGTTCAGGACAATCACGCCGTGATCGCCGCGGGCTCGCTGCTGGCTTTCGCCTCGCTCGCGTTGTTCGGCATCAATTTCCTGCGCACTCGCGCCGAGTAAAGCTCAGGCCGCCTTCTTCCACGCCGCCGCGAACAGCCCGGCGCCGATCAGCATCGAGCCGCCGACGCGGTTGACCCGGCGCTGGATCTCGGGCCGGCGCACCGCCCGGCGGGCCGCAGCGGCGAGCAGCACGTACCCGACGGAGTTCAGGGTCGCCAGCACCAGGAAGGTGATCTCGAACAGCACCATCTGCGGCACGACCGGGGCGGAGGCCACGAAGAACTGCGGCAGGAAGGCGACGAAGAACAGGATGCTCTTCGGGTTGAGCGCCGTCACCGCATAGGCGTGCAGGAACATGCGCCAGGACTTGGTCTCGGCCGCCGCGGCCGTCGCCATGTCGCCGACCGGCATGCGCCACAGCTTGACGCCGAGGTAGATGAGGTAGGCCGCGCCGATCCAGCGCAGCCCGGTGAACAGCGCCGAGGAGGTCGCGAGCAGCACGCCCAGACCCAGCATCGAGGCGGTCATCGCCGTGAAATCGCCGAGCGCCACGCCCGCCGTGGTCGCGAGCCCCGAGCGGCGCCCCTGGCCCAGGGCATAGGAGACGACCAGCAGCACGGTCGGCCCCGGAATGGCCAGCATGATGGCGGAGGTGACGGCGAAGGCGAGCCAGTGATCGAACGACATCGGAGGATCCATCTCTAGGAAGCGGCCGGTCGATCAATCCATGGGTGCCGACCGAGCGCAACCGGTTTCCACGGGCTCGAAATCCGTTAGGGTCAGTCGCGTGGCAAAGCGGGGCGACGATGGCGAGGAAGACGCGGCGGGGATTTCTGAAGCTGACGGCCGGCGGTGCGCTGGCGGCCAACCCGCTGCCGGGCGCGATCGCGCGCGCTCTGGCGGTGCCGGCGACCCGGCGCACCGGTACGATCGCCGACGTCGAGCATATCGTGGTGTTCATGCAGGAGAACCGTTCGTTCGACCATTACTTCGGGCACCTGCGCGGGGTGCGCGGCTACAACGACCGCTTTCCGATCCCGCTGCCGGACGGCCGGCCCGTCTGGTTCCAGCCGCGCCAGATGCAGCCGGACGAGACCGTGCTGCCGTTCCATCTCGATACCGGCAGCACAAGCGCCCAGTGCCTCGAGTCGCTCGATCACGGCTGGACCCGGACCCATAGCGCGATCGACGGCGGCCGGTACGGACGCTGGCCCTCGTTCAAGACCGACATGACCATGGGCTACCACCAGCGCGCCGACATCCCGTTTCACTATGCGCTCGCCGACGGCTTCACGGTCTGCGACCAGTATTTCTGTTCCCTGCCCGGCCCGACCCATCCGAACCGCATGTACCTGATGACCGGCATGGTCGACCCGACCGGCACCGGCGGCGGCCCGCAGATCGACAACAACGACATCGTGCAGGCGCCGAAACTGCCGCCGCTCGGCTGGACGACCTATCCGGAACGGCTCGAAGCCGCCGGCATCTCCTGGCAGGTCTATCAGCAGGGCCTCGACCTCAACGACGATTTCGACGGCAATTACGGGCTGAACGTGCTCGCGAACTTCCGGCAGTTCATCGAGGCGCCGCCCAATTCTCCGCTCCGTCGGCGCGGCCTGACGACCCGCCGGTTGGAGGCGTTCACAGAGGACGTGAGGAGCGGCAGGCTACCGCAGGTCTCGTGGCTCCTGCCGCCGGCAGCCTTTTCCGAGCATCCCCATTTCATGCCGGCCTATGGCGCCAACTATACCGCGCGGATCCTCGATGCGCTGACCGCCAACCCGGAGGTCTGGAGCAAGACCGTGCTCCTGGTCATGTATGACGAGAACGACGGGTTCTTCGACCATGTGCCGCCGCCGCAGCCGCCGACGCCGGTGCTGCCGGGCAAGAGCACGGTTGCGACCACGGGCGAGATCCACGACCGGGTCAATCCGGCCCATCGCCGGCGCGAGGAGGTCGACCTGCTGCCCTACGGCCTCGGGCCGCGCGTGCCGATGACCGTGGTGTCGCCGTGGAGCAAGGGCGGCTTCGTCTGCTCCCAGGTGTTCGACCATACCTCGGTCATCCGGTTCATCGAGGCGCGGTTCGGCGTGATGGAACCGAACATTTCGCCCTGGCGCCGTGCCGTCTGCGGCGACCTCACTAGCGCCCTCGATTTCGCGACGCCCGACCAGGCCCGCCCCAGCCTGCCCGACACCGGCGGCTATCGGGCCGCCGCCGACGAGAATTGCCGGCGCCTCGCGAGACCGGTCGCACCCGGCCTCGGCCAGACCGCCGACAGCATCGTGCCGCAGGAGCCCGGCACGCGGCCGGCGCGGGCCCTGCCCTATGATCTGGCGGTCACCGACAGAATCGATCGCACCGCCGGAAGCGTAACGCTGCAGTTCGTCAATACGGGCGCACAAGGCGCGCATTTCCTGGTCTATGCGTCCCAATCCCCCGACGCGCCACGGCGCTATACGGTCGAAGCCGGCAAGAGTCTCGACGACACCTGGCCGATCACCGGCGACGGCTACACGCTCGCCGTCTACGGACCGAACGGCTTCTTTCGCCGGTTCGCGGGCGGTGACGATGCGCAGCATCCGGGCCTGGATCTGCAAACCCGGAGCGACAAAGCAACGGGCGATCTTGTGCTGAGACTGACCAATCCGAGCCAGACGAAGATCATTTGTCAGATCAGCGATCGCGCTTACGGCGCGCCACGCCGTGTCCATCGGATAAATCCTGGCGAGACAATCGAAGATCGCCATACGCTCGGCGACAGCGGCCATTGGTACGATCTCGCCGTCACGGTCAACGCGGCAGCCTCTTGGCTACGCATCCTCGCCGGCCATGTCGAGACCGGCCACCCCAGCATCAGCGACCCAGCCGCCACGGCGCCGATGCTGACGGTCTCGTAAGCTTCAGTCGATCGGCGTCAACAAGATAGTCATAACTGCGGATGGTCGCGTACTCGCTCCCACTTCTCAATCTCGATACCATCAAGTGATCGGCTATAGTCCTCGACTAAAATGACTCCCGATCGAGCGTCGAAATATTGGTTCATCACGATCTTGGGGTCCCCATTCGCTCGTCCCCACACTCGCATCAACGACCAGATCAGAAGGCCGTCGATGGAGCGGAAAAGCCTCATAAGACGCATCGCTTCTTCGCAATGACCCGGCACTGGCTCCTCGATGGGAGTCGAGGCGATTTGGGTGCTATCCAATATCTCGCGAGGCAATGGTTCCGGGGGCGTGCGATCGATGGCGTCCTCCGGTAGTCGATGCTTCCCGGCAAAATCGATGCGGCCAGGAAGAGCGGTCACTCGGCCATTACTCCGATTGACCCCCACCTTTATATAATCCGCCTTTTCAGAGCGTCGATAGGTGACAATCCACTGTCCACCCTCCGCAAGACGTCCACTCGCGTTGGTGACCGGCCAGCCGCCCTGGCTATGGATCTGTATGGCGAACCAGCCCGCTCCCGCCATCTTCATGAGTGAGTTGGTGGTGGCGAGAGCTTCTAGCGCGCTCAGATCCGGTCGCGGGAGATCGACGATGCGGCTGGGCGGACAGCGTATGAACTCCGTAACATCCTTGGGGCGGCGGCCAATCATCTTGGCGCCCTTCTGGATGAAGCTCTCCGGATCCTCCTGTGAGTATGCAGGCGAGACCCATCGATACGCCGGCAATCCCAGCAATTCGGCGAACCGGGATGAGTCGCCAGCGGATGGCGGTACCGAGAAGAATGCTTTTATCGCTTCAGATGAAACCTCAACCGCTTCAGCCAACGCCTCTAAGTCGAGCTCAACGGCGTTCGTGCTTGATTTCGGATCCCACCAGTGTTCGTAAGCGATGCGCTTTTCCCGGGGGCGGTGGAGACTGAAGGACCAGCCGTAGTCTGCGGCATAGCGGTGCTGGAGAACAGTTTCGCCGACCGCCGTCAGCAGACTGTCCGCACCACCTGCTTTCAAACAAGGTTTACAAAATGCGAAAGGAATGAAGGTCAACCAACCGCGCTTAGGTGGAAAGGCGAAGCCGGAGTAGCCAGCTTTTCGAAGACGAGCGAGAAATTCATCTGAAACCATTGTTCGGAAATGATAGCTTTCACTGAATTCACTCAATCTATCGCCCTCACCATCCCGGTCGCTGCATCCATCAATCCCCAAATAGCAACCTAAAGGCGTCGAATAGCCGTAGCAACGTGCAATCCGTCCCTCTCACACCACCAGCGCCTGCAGCGTCTCGACCCGATCCGCCTCCTCCGCCGGCTTGTCCCAGCGGATGCGGTGGACGCGGGGAAAGCGCATGGCGAGGCCGGATTTATGGCGGGTCGAGGCCTGCACGCTGTCGAACGCCAGCTCCATGACCAGCTTTTGCTCGACCTCGCGCACCGGGCCGAAGCGATTGGTCGTGTGGTGGCGGATCCAGCGGTCGATCTCGACCAGCTCCTGGTCGGTGAAGCCGGAATAGGCCTTGCCGACCGGCACCAGCTCGTCGCCGCGCCAGGCGCCGAATGTATAGTCCGAATAGAACGACGAGCGCTTGCCGTGGCCGCGCTGGGCATACATCAGCACGCAATCCAAGGTCAGCGCGCCGCGCTTCCACTTGTACCAAGGTCCTTTGGGCCGGCCCGCCAGGTAGAGCGTGTCGCGGCGCTTCAGCATCAGCCCTTCGATGCCGCGCTCGCGCGCCTCGTTGCGCAGGATCGAAAGCTCGCCCCAGCTGTCGAACGGGATGAGCGGCGACAGGTCCAGACGCGGCCGCGCCGTGCGGCGGAACCAGTCCTCCAGCAAAGCGCGCCGTTCGACCTGGGTCAGGCCGCGGATGTCCTCGCCCTCGATCCACAGCGCGTCGTAGAGCCGGACGAAGGCAGGATACTGGGCGATCAGCTTCGCGTCGGGCTTCTTGCGATTGAGCCGCTGCTGCAGGTCGTTGAACGAGCCGATCGCCTCGAAGCTGCCGACCAGCAGCTCGCCGTCGAGCACGACGCCGTCGGGCAGGGTCGCGACCAGGTCGGGAAACGCGGCGGAAACCTCGTCGCCGGTCCGGGAATAGACCTTGACCTCGCCGCCGCGCGCGGCGATCTGCACGCGGATGCCGTCCCATTTCCATTCCGCCAGATAGTCGCCTGGCGGCATGTGGTCGAGTTCGCCATCGTCGAGCGGCGTCGCCAGCATCAGCGGCATGAAGGTCGGCCGTTCGCCCGGATCGGGCTTCGGCGCGCGACCTTCGAGCCAGGCGAACAGCGGCTCGTAGGGCGCGTCGAGCCCGTGCCAGACCTCCTCGACCGCATCGGGGTCGACCGGCCCCAACGCCGCCACCGCGGTCTTGGCGAGCCGCGCCGACACGCCGATGCGCATGCCGCCGGTCATCAGTTTCAGCAACGCCCAGCGCCCGGTGGCATCGAGCGCATCGAGCCAGCCTTCGAGCAGGCGCCCGACCTGGGCGCGCCCGACGGTCGACAGGCCCTCGACGATCTCGGTCAGGTCCGGCACCCGGTTGGCGCCCGGCCGCTCCGGCCAGATCAGCGCCGCCGTCTCCGCCAGGTCGCCGACGAAATCATAGGACCAGCCGAACAGCTCCGCATCGACCCGCTCCAGCACCAGTGCCCGGATCTGTGCCGACTTGGCCTCGCGGAACGACAGCGCGCCGGTGAGCGCCGCCAGCGCCCAGCCGCGCTCCGGGTCGGGCGTGGTGCGGAAATATTCTTCCATCAGGCGCAGCTTGCCGTTGCGCGCGGGCGTGAACAGCAGCGCATCCAGCAGGCGGGCGAAGGCGATCATGGGTAAGCGCTACCGCGAGCTGGCCAGCAGGGCGAGCAGCGCCGGTCCGGCCCGTTCGGCCATGGTCTTGCCAAGCGCCATCAGCGCATTGCCCGGACGGATCATCACCTCGATCTCGAGGATCAGCCCCTCGTCGTCGAACCGGAAGATATCGACCCCCTTCAACGACTTGTCGCCGATGCGTGCGGAGAATTCCAGGACCGCGCTCTGCCCGTCGGGACTGTGGAAGGCACGGTGATAGACGAAATCCTCGAACACGGTGATGACCGTGCCGATGACCAGGACCGTCGCCTCCTTGCCCGGATAGGGCTTGAAGAACGCGGGCGAGCGGAGGACCACCGCGTCCGACAGGATCGACGGCAGCGCCGTGACGTCGCCGGCCGCGACGATCGCGTGCCAGGTCTCGAGCGTTCGGGCAACTTTGTTCATCACGTCTCTTCCTCCTCTCCCAAGCCGACCAGCCGAAGTGCCCGGGCGCGCCGCCCGGTCAGGGTCGCCTGGCGGATCAGCGCCTCCTCGGCGCCATGGGTCACCCAGATCTCGGGCGCGCCGACATCGTCGAAGGTCCGCAGCAGCTCGTCCCAATCGGCATGGTCTGAGATGACCAGCGGCAGTTCGACGCTGCGCTGCTTGGCGCGCTGCTTCACCCGCATCCAGCCCGACGCCATGGCGACGACCGGGTCGGGCAGCTTGCGCGCCCACAGATCGGCGGTGACGCCGGGCGGCGCCAGGATGATGTGGCCCTTGAACGCGTCTTTCGCCACGCCCTGCCACGGCCGCACGTCGCCGAACGTCTGGCCGAATTGCTCGTAGAGCCCGCACATGGTGGCGATCGCGCCATGCAGGTAGATCGGCGCATCGTGGCCCCGGGCGCGGATCAGCGACAGCACGCGCTGCGCCTTGCCGAGCGAATAGGCGCCGACCAGCACGCAGCGTTCGGGATAGAGCCGCAGCGCGTGGAGCAGCTTGTCGATCTCCTCGCCGTCCGGCGGATGGCGGAACACCGGCAACCCGAACGTCGCCTCGGTCACGAACACGTCGCAGGGCACCGGCTCGAACGGCGCGCAGGTCGCGTCCAGCCGCCGCTTGTAGTCGCCCGAGACGACGGCGCGGCTGCCCTTCCAGTCGAGCACGACCTGCGCGCTGCCCAGCACATGGCCGGCCGGCACCAGGCGGACCGCGACCTCGCCGATCGTGATCGTCTCGCCATAGGCCAGCGTCTGGTGGCTGGCGCCGGCACGCTCGCCCAGGCGGTGGCGCATGATCGCGATCGTCTCGGCCGTGGCCAGCACCGCGCCATTGTCGGCGCGCGCATGATCGGAGTGGCCATGGGTGATGATCGCCCGGTCGGCACGCCGCGTCGGGTCGATGAAGAAATCGCCCGGCACGCAATAGAGCCCGCCAGGGACCGGTTTCAGCCAGGTTTCAGGGTGCGGCGCGTGGGTCATTGCAGGAAGGATGGCCTCGGGAGGCTGGTAAAACCAGGGGCATGCCCCAAACTAAGCATGAAATGCTAGACGAGGTTCCCCCGCCAGACACGATCCTGCCCGAACGCTTCCGCGCCTGGTTTCGCGCGCGGGGCTGGCAGCCGCATGGCCATCAGCTGGCCATGCTTGCTGCGGCCGAGGCGGGACAGTCGGCGCTGCTGATCGCACCGACTGGCGGCGGCAAGACGCTCGCCGGTTTCCTGCCGAGCCTGACCGACCTGGCGCGCCACGCGCCGCCGGGGCTGCACACGCTCTATATCTCGCCGCTGAAGGCGCTGACCGCCGACATCCAGCGCAACCTCACGACCCCGGTCGACGAGATGGGCCTGGAACTGCGCATCGAAACTCGCACCGGCGATACCGGCACCAAGGAGCGGCAGCGGCAGAAGACCGATCCGCCGCACATGCTGCTAACCACGCCCGAGTCGCTGGCATTGCTGATCTCCTATCCCGAATCCCGCACCATGTTCGGCGGGCTCAAGGCCATCGTGATCGACGAGTTGCATGCGCTGGCCGGCAGCAAGCGCGGCGACCTGCTGGCGCTGGGCCTGGCGCGCCTGGCGAAGCTCGCCCCCGGCGCCCGCCGCATCGGCCTGTCGGCGACGGTGGCCTGGCCCGACGACCTCGCGGCCTATCTGGCGCCCGACGGCAGGCCGGTGGCCCGCATCCGCGGCGGTGCCACGCCGGAGCCCGAGATCTCGATCCTGGAGCCCGCGGCAGAGCTGCCCTGGGCCGGCCACATGGGCGTCCACGCCCTGCCCGAGGTCTATCTGGCGATCAAGGCGCACAAGACGACCCTGGTGTTCGTCAACACCCGGGCCCAGGCCGAAATCGTGTTCCAGGAGCTGTGGAAGATCAACGACGACAACCTGCCGATCGCGCTGCATCACGGCAGCCTGGCGACCGAACAGCGCCACAAGGTCGAGGCGGCGATGGCGGCCGGCAGGCTGCGTGCCGTGGTCGCCACCTCGTCGCTCGACCTGGGCGTCGACTGGGCCGCGGTCGACCTCGTCGTGCAGATCGGCGCACCCAAGGGCGTCTCGCGCCTGGTCCAGCGCATCGGCCGCGCCAACCATCGCTTCGACGCGCCGAGCCGCGCGATCCTGGCGCCGGCCAACCGGTTCGAGGTGCTGGAATGCCGCGCCGCCCTGGACGCGATCGCGGCCCACGAACTCGACGGCGATCGGCCGAAGCCGGGCGGGCTCGACGTGCTGGCCCAGCATATCCTGTGCCTGTGCTGCGCGGAGCCGATCACGGCGGACGAGCTCTACGGCGAGGTCGCGGGCGCCGCCCCCTATCGCCAGATCGACCGCAAGACGTTCGACGATTGCCTGGACTATGTCGCGACCGGCGGCTATGCGCTGGCCAACTATGAACGCTGGCACAAGCTGTTCCAGGATTCGCTCGGCCGCTACCAGGTCGCGGGCGAGCAGGTCGCCCGGCGCTATCGCATGAACATCGGCACGATCGTCGAGGCGACGACGCTCAAGGTCCGCCTGGGCGGCGGCCCGACCTTGGGCGAGGTCGAGGAATATTTCGCCCAGCAGCTGCGTTTGGGCGACTCGTTCCTGTTCGCCGGGCAATTGCTGAAGTTCATCGAGATCCGCGACATGGTCGTGATCGCCCAGCGCGCCGGCAGCGGCGTGCCGAAGATCCCGGCCTATGCCGGCGGCAAGCTGCCGCTGACGACCTACCTGGCCGATCGGGTGCGCGCGATCATCGCCGATCCCGGGCAATGGGACAGCCTGCCGGCCGACGTCAAGGAATGGCTGGGCCTGCAGCGTTGGCGCAGCCAGATGCCGCCCAAGGGCGGACTGCTGATCGAGAGCTTTCCGCGCGGCCCGCGCTGGTTCCTGGTCGCCTATTGCTTCGAGGGCCGCAACGCGCACCAGACGCTCGGCATGCTGCTGACCAAGCGGATGGAGCGCATGGGATTGCGCCCGCTCGGCTTCGTCGCGACCGACTATGTGTTGGCGGTCTGGAGCGTCGAGCCGCCAGGCCGGCACAAGGGTGAGCTCGACGAGCTGTTCGACGAGGACATGCTGGGCGACGACCTGGAATCCTGGATGGCCGAATCCTCGATGCTGCGCCGGACTTTCCGCAGTTGCGCGGTGATCGCCGGCCTGATCGACCGCAACATCCCGGGCCTGGCCAAGACCGGGCGGCAAGTCACCTTCAACACCGACCTGATCTACGACGTGCTGCGCAAGCATCAGCCGGACCATATCCTGCTGCGCGCGACCCGGGCGGACGCGGCGACGGGCCTCACCGACATCAAGCGGCTAGGCGAGATGCTGGGCCGGATCAAGGGCCGCATCACCCATCGTCGCCTGGACCGCATCTCGCCGCTGGCCGTGCCGGTCCTGCTGGAGATCGGCCGCGAAACGGTCTACGGCAACGAGGACGCACTGCTGGAGGATGCCGAAGCGCTGATCGCCGACGCGATGAGCCGCGAGGCGCCGTGACCGGCGTGGTTCGCAGCTATGTCATCGGCATCGATGAGCGCTCAGCTCCGCCACCGCCGCCGATATCCGCGCCAGATGTGCCGGCTCCGACAAGCGATGGTCGCCGTCCTTGATCAACGCCACCAGCACGTCGGAACTCTCCAGCGCCGCTGCGAGGTCGAGCGAGAGCGACCAGGGCACGTCCGGGTCGGCCAAGCCGTGGAGCAGCCGCACCGGGCAGCGGATCGGGATCGGCCCGGGCAGCAGCGCATGCCGCCGGCCGTCGTCGATCAGCCGGGCGGTCAGCATATAGCCGGCGGGATCGTAGAGCGACGGCACGGTCAGGAAGCCGTCGGCCGCGAGCCGGGCGTGCGCGGCGGCGTCGAGCCGCGGACGGATCAGGCGTTCGGTGAAATCGCTGGCCGTCGCAATGCCGACGAGGCCCACGACCCGGTCCGCCCGGGCGAGCGCCACATGCTGCATGATCCAGCCGCCCATGGACGAGCCGATCAGGACCTGCGGCCCCTGCGTCAAATCGTCGAAGACCGCGAGCGCATCGTCGATCCAGTCGCCGACCGTGTAATCCTGGAAATGGGCAGCATCGGCGCCGTGGCCGCGATAGTCGAACCGGACGAAGGCCTGACCCCGGTCGCGGGCGAAACCATGGAGGTGGGTCGCCTTGATGCCGGTCATATCGGAGCGGAAACCGCCGAGATGCAGCAGGCCGGGCAGCCCTGCGTGATCGGAATTCCCATTGCCCTGTTGTCTGACGTAGGCGATTGAAGCCCTGCCCTCGCGTGGTAGGATGCCGGCGTCCTCGGCGGTTTCCGGCATCGGTTCGTCTTTCATTCCTCGTTCCATCAGGCTGATCCCGTGAGCGCCGACCTTAGCATTCCCCTTTCCGACGTCCCAGCAGGCCGGCCGCCGGCCGTGCTGCAGGTGCTGCCCGCGCTGGTGACGGGTGGCGTCGAGCGGGGCACGGTCGAGATCACCCAGGCGCTGGTCCAGGCCGGGTGGCGCGCCGTCGTCGCCTCGGCCGGCGGCGGCATGGTGCGCGAGATCGAACGGGCCGGCGGCACCCATGTCACCCTGCCGCTCAAGACCAAAAGCCCGTTCGGCATCCGCCGCAACATCCGCCACCTGGCCGCCCTGATCGAGCGCGAGAACATCGACCTGGTCCATGCCCGAAGCCGTGCACCGGCCTGGAGTGCCTATTTCGCCGCCAAGCGCACCGGCAGGCCGTTCATGACCACGTTCCACAACGTCTATGGCGGCACGGGCCGGCTGAAGCGTTGGTACAATTCGATCATGGCGCGCGGCGTGCGCGTCATCGCCATCTCGCAATTCGTCGGCCGGGCCGCGACCCGGACTTATGGCGTCGAGGCGGACCGGCTGCGGGTCATCCCGCGCGGCGTCGATCTCTCGCGCTTCGATCCAGAGGCGGTCCACCCCTCGCGCCTGGTCCAGCTCGCGACCGAATGGCAGTTGAAGGACGGGTTGCCGGTCGTGATGCTGCCGGGCCGCGTCACCCGTTGGAAGGGCCATGTCGACCTGCTGCATGCCGCCCAGCGCCTGCCCCATCGCGATTTCCAGGTCGTGTTCGTCGGCAATCACGAACAGAAGCCGGCGTTCCGCGACGAGCTCATCCGGCTGGTCAAGCACTTGGGCCTGCAGGGTCACGTGCAGCTGGTCGGCGACTGCCGCGACATGGCGGCCGCCTTCATGCTGGCCGACGTCGTCGTCTCTGCCTCGACCGAGCCCGAGGGCTTCGGCCGGATCGCGGTCGAGGCCCAGGCGATGGGCCGACCGCTGGTCGCGACCAACCATGGCGGCTCGCGCGAGACGGTGATGCCCGGCGTCACCGGCTGGCTGGTGCCGCCGGGCGACCGCGCGGCGCTGGCGCACGCCGTGGGCGAGGCGCTGGCGCTCACGCCCGAGGCGCGCGCCGAAATGGCGGCGAGCGCGCGGGCGCTGATGGCCCGGCATTTCGACACCAAGCTGATGTGCCAGGCGACCCTCGAGGTCTATACCGAGATCCTGTTCCCCGACGCGGCCCACGAGCCTGTCGCCGAGGCGGCGCTCGAAGGCGCGCTGGGCTGATCTGCCCCGCCGCACGGTTGCGGCCTGCGGGAACCTGATATAAACCCATCAATCCCGGTATTTTCAGCTAGGAAACCCACGCCTTGGCTCTCGAGTCCGCCGCTCCGCATCCGATCACGGTGACCCTTCCCGACGGCGCCACGCGCTCGTTCGAGACTGCCGTGACCGGCGCCGAGATCGCGGCGTCGATCGGGGCTGGCCTCGCCAAGGCGGCGCTCGCCATCAAGGTCGACGGCAAGCTGATCGACCTGTCGCGCCCGATCGACCGCGACGCGCAGATCGCCATCATCACGGCCAAGCAGCCGGAAGGGCTGGAGCTGATCCGCCACGACACGGCCCACATCATGGCCGAGGCGGTGCAGGCCCTATATCCCGACGCCCAGGTCACGATCGGCCCGTCGATCGAGAACGGCTTCTATTACGACTTCGCCCGCGACAAGCCGTTCACGCCGGACGACCTGGTCGCGATCGAGGCGAAGATGCGCGAGATCGTCGCCAAGGACGAGAAATTCGTCCGCGAGGTCTGGCCGCGCGACGAGGCGATCGCGTATTTCGAAAAGATCGGCGAGAAGTACAAGGCCGAGCTGATCCGCGACCTGCCCGAGAGCGAGGACATCTCGGTCTATCGCCAGGGCGAGTTCCTCGACCTGTGCCGCGGCCCTCATGCGCCGTCCACCGGCAAGATCGGCACGGCGTTCAAGCTGATGAAGCTGGCCGGCGCCTATTGGCGTGGCGACCATCGCAACCCGATGCTGCAGCGGATCTACGGCACGGCCTGGGCCAGCGACAAGGAGCTGGCGCAGTACCTGTTCCAGATCGAGGAAGCCGAGAAGCGCGACCACCGCAAGCTCGGCCGCGAGCTCGACCTGTTCCACCAGCAGGAAGAGGCCGCGGGCCAGGTGTTCTGGCACGCCAAGGGCTGGACGCTGTATCGCATCATCGAGAATTACGTGCGCATGCGGCTCGACCGCACCGGCTACCAGGAAGTGAAGACGCCGCAGCTGGTCGACAAGTCGCTGTTCGTGGCGTCGGGCCATTGGGACATGTACGGCGACAACATGTTCAAGGTCGAGGCCGAGCACGGCGAGGACGGCAAGCCGCATCGTCATTTCGGCGTGAAGCCGATGAACTGCCCGTGCCATGTCCAGATCTTCCGCCAGGGGCTGAAGAGCTACCGCGACCTGCCGTTGCGCATGGCCGAGTTCGGCGCCTGCCATCGCAACGAGGCCTCGGGTGCCTTGCACGGCATCATGCGGGTGCGCGCCTTCACCCAGGACGACGCACATATCTTCTGCACGGAAGACCAGATCACGGCCGAGTCGGTCGCGTTCTGCGACCTGCTGCAGAGCATCTACAAGGATTTCGGCTTCACCGAGGTCTCGGTCAAGTTCAGCGATCGGCCCGACGTGCGCGCCGGCACGGACGAGACCTGGGACAAGGCCGAGGGCGCGCTCCGGACCGCGATCGAGGCAGCGGGCCTGCCCTACACGATGAACCCGGGCGAAGGCGCGTTCTACGGCCCGAAGTTGGAATTCGTGCTGCGCGACGCGATCGGCCGCGACTGGCAATGCGGCACCCTGCAGGTCGATTTCGTCCTGCCGGAACGGCTCGACGCGTCCTATGTCGGCGAGGACGGGCAGAAGCATCGGCCGGTCATGCTGCACCGGGCGATCCTGGGCTCGCTCGAGCGGTTCATCGGCATCCTGATCGAGCAGCATGCCGGCAAGCTGCCGCTGTGGCTGGCCCCGGTCCAGGTCATGGTCGCGACCATCACGTCGGACGCCGACGAGTATGCGTTGGAGGTCAAGGCGGCGCTCGTCAAGGCCGGGATCCGCGCCGAGGTCGATCTCGCGAACGACAAGATCAATTACAAGGTGCGCGAACATTCGCTCGCCAAGATCCCCGCGATGTTCGTCGTCGGCCGCCGCGAAGCCGACGAAAAGACCGTCGCGATCCGCCGATTGGGCGGCAAGGATCAAGAAGTCGTTGCACTTACCGACGCCATCACTAGATTGTCGGAAGAAGCCGCTGTTCCGTCCGCCCACTCGTGAGCGGACGGCATTGCATGCTCGATCGAATTGAACGGACCGGTGCCCGCGTGATGCCATCACGCCCGGCGCCCATGTCCATTGCACAATTAGGAGGCCGTACATAGCCAGACCACCCCTCAACCTCACGCCGTCCCGCGAGGGCCCGCGCATCAATGAGGAGATCAACGTCCCCAAAGTCCGCCTGGTCGATGAAAACGGCGAGATGGTCGGGGTCGTATTGAAGAGTGAGGCCATGGCGATGGCCGCCACCGCCGGCCTCGATCTGGTCGAAGTCGCCGCGGCGGCGGATCCACCGGTTTGCAAGATCCTCGACTACGGCAAGTTCAAGTACGAGGAACAGAAGAAGAAGAACGAGGCCAAGAAGAAGCAGAAGGTCATCGAGGTCAAGGAGATCAAGCTCCGCCCCGGCATCGATGATCATGACTACGACGTCAAGATGCGCAGCATGGTCAAGTTCGTCGAGGAAGGAGACAAGGTGAAGGTCACCATGCGCTTCCGCGGCCGCGAACTCGCCCATCAGGACATCGGCATGAACGTGCTGATGCGCGTGCGCGACGACCTGGACGAGATCGCCAAGGTCGAGCAGTTCCCGCGCATGGAAGGCCGGCAGATGACCATGGTGTTGTCGCCGCGCTGATCCGCCGGTGACCTCAAGGTCACCCAAGCGTTTGCGCTCGTACGAAGACCCGGCCGGGAAAACCCGCCGGGCCTTCGTCGTTTGCGCTATCGAATGGCGCAGGTCTCCCAAATTCCATACGACGAAGCCCAGAGATTGCCGGAGAAATCGGGGCTGGACAGCTCTCGTATATCGTAAGCGTCCGGTGGAGACCGCTGCCGCCAATCAGAATGCTCAAAGGTGTCGCGGTTCAAGGTCCAGTAGTGTTAGCGCAGTAGAGCAGACTGTTTTGGGGAAGGCAGTGCGCTCTGCCGCGAAGCTTGCCATCAAGCCGTCCGAGCTAAGATCATAGGATAATACGGGATCGTTATATCCTCGGCCCCCATGCTCGGTCGCAATGATCCATCGATTGCCACGATTCCAAACAAATATCAGCCGTCGGTTTAATCCCGTTGCGACGACATCGGTCGAATCGAAATCTGATTCGGGCGACGCAAGGGTTCCAAGCTTCTCGTTCAATGCCTTTGTCAGCGCGAGTGGTGCCACCTCCAGAGACAGTGTTTTCACGCCAGAGGGCGGAGAACAGGGCGATATTACGTCCCCGAGCGCGACTGCACTCATAAGCGCCGTGGAGAGCATGACACCAAGGATGGCGGTCATTTTTATGCCCATGGCATCAGTTCCATAATCCGGTTGATGGGATGGCCTTCGGCAATGCGCTGAAGCACCTCGCGCAGATAAGCTTCGGGATCGACCCCGTTTAGCTTGGCGGTCTCGATAATGGTGTACATTGCAGCAGCGCGTTCGCCCCCGGCGTCGCTGCCCGCGAAGGTCCAATTCTTTCGGCCGAGGGCAACGCCGCGCAGGCAATTCTCCGCACGGTTATTGTCCGTTTCAAGGCGGCCATCGGAGAGGAAGCGGGTCAGGGCTTCACGCCGCTTCAGGGTGTAGCGGAACGCCTCGGCCATCGCCGACTTGGCCGACAGGCAGGCCGGACGCATACCGTATATCGAAGGTGCTCGGATGATTTGCGATCTCCGCACGCCTGCCCACCTGGATGCCCAAGATCCTGATGTCCTGGCATTCATCGTCATCGAGAGCGAGACCGACACTCTTCCGATCGGTGACGTCCGAGATCTATGGGCACCTGACGCGCTGAAGGCCCTTGAGCCCAGAATGGCGGCCTCGGAGGCGTGGGCCAAGACGATCGGGGAAGCGCCCCGCCGAAACTTGATCCGGCGGTTTGGTCGGCGAGGCTATCCCCAGCCGGCGGTCGATGACTGAGGCGGGCAAGGTCATCGCACCAAACTGGTCGACATTCGCACCTGTGGGACTTGACCAGAAATAGGCACATCGAACGAGCTCGTCGAAAGTCGTCTTCGCGCCGGGTGGAATACTGCCATCGGAAAAGGGCGAGCGATCCTCGCAAGCTCGGCGGCGTGCCTCGCGTGGGCTTGGTTCACAGCAGCGCCGCCGTCACCGCCGCCGCCGTGAAACCCGCCGCGAGTGCCGCCCATTCTTTTTTCGTCGCGGCCATCGCGACCACGGCGGCGGCGCAGCCGGCGAGGCTGGGCCAGCCGCCTTCCAGGATGCCGGCGACGGAGAAGCCCACGAACAGGTTGCCCGGCGCCAGGCGCAGCAGCCGGGGCAACAGGCCGGTCTGCGGCAGCACGCCCATCACCAGATAGCCGCCGGCCCGCATGGCGTAAGCCGCGGCGCCGACCGCGAGGATGGCGAGGTAGAGGCGCCAGTCAGACATCGTCGCCCCTGAGCGCGCTGACGAGCGTGCCCACGCCGCCGCCGATCAGCATCGCCCAGCTCTGGCCGAGCGTGCTGGCCACCGTCGCCGCGATCACCGCGGACACGCCCCAGGGCAGCAGGCTGCGCAAGCCGCGCCATTGGGTCGGCAGCAGCGAGGCGATGAAGGCGAGCGGCAGGAACGCGGCCGCGACCGCCACCGGCCCGTGCGGGGTCAGGGGCAGGGCGTAGCCCAGCGCGGTGCCGCCGATCCAGCCGATCGCCATCGGCACGCTGCAGCCGAGCAGGTAGCCGGCATCGCGCCGCCCCTGCTCCGCCTCCGCCGCGGTCATCAGCCAGGAGGCGTCGCCCAGGATCAGCAGGATCGGCAGCATCAGCCGGCGCGGCAGGTCGTGGAACAGCTGGCGCAGGTGCGCGCCCATCACCAGGTAGCGCGCGTTGGTCGCGACGCAGGCGAGCACCATGGCCGTCACCGGCGGCGGCAGGGTCCAGAGACCGAGCGTCACCGCTTGGGCCGTCGCGGAATAGACCACGAGACTGAACAGCACCGCGGGCGCGAAGCCCAGGTTCAGGCCGCGATAGGCCACGCCCATGACCATGCCGGCGAGGCCGTTGCTGAGGATGAACGGCAAGGCTGCGATGAAGCCTCGACGGAATCCCGCACCGGTGAACGGCCGGGAAGATGAAGTTGTACTTCTCATGGTCACGACCATTAGATATGCTGGCGATCATGTCAAGAGATCCCCTGATCGCGGCAACTCAATTTTTCGGCGGTCGCGTCTGCCTCGATTTCGCCAACACGATGGACTGGCGCACGTCCGACGCGCCTCAGGAACTGATCCCCGGCTACCCGGCCCTGCTGACCTGGTGCGGCAACCGTCGCACCCTGCCCGCCGCGGCGATCGGCGCGCTTCGAGCGCGGGAAACCGAGCCGGAGGCGACGGCTGCGCTCGAACAGGCGCACGCGCTGCGTCATGAAATCTGGAACGTGGTCGAGGCGCTGTTGCATGGTCGGCCCGTGCCGCTGGCGCCGCTCAACCGGCGGCTCGCCGACGTCCCGGCCCAGCCCCGGCTGGCAGAAGAAGGCTCGGCCTATCTCTACGACCTGCCCGGCGCCCGGCTCGAGGAAACGCTGTGGCCGGTGCTCTGGTCGCTGACCGCCCTCATCGCTTCCGACGATGCCCGCCGGCTCGGCAGTTGCCAGGCCGACGGGTGCGGCTGGTACTTCGTCGACGAAAGCCCGAACCGGACCCGCGTCTGGTGTTCCAGCGAGGTGTGCGGCAATCGGGAACGGGCCCGGCGCGCCTATGCCAAGCGTCGGGCCAGGCCTGTCCCGTAGCGCCGGATCAGGCCGAGGGGGCTATGCCGTAGCGAGCCGCCGGCGTGGCGTTCGACAGCCGGCCGGACATCGCGCGCCGGGCGGCCTCGTAGGCATCCCATTCCGCCTTGTCCGGCAGCGCCGGGATGGTGACGACCTCGCCCTGGTCGAGACCAGCGAGCGCCGCATCGACCAGATCCTCCGCCGTCATCACGATCGATTGCGGCAGGTTGTGCACCGGCAGGCCGGCGATGTCCCAGAATTCGGTCGCGGTGGCGCCGGGCAGGACCGCCTGGACGCGCACGCCCTTGTCGGCCAGCTCGTGCTGCAGCGACTGGCTGAACGCCAGCACGAAGGCCTTGCTACCGCCATAGACACCGTTCAGCGTTTCGGGCGAGATCGCGACGATCGAGGCGATGTTGACGATCGTGCCGGCACCGCGGGCGACGAAGCCCGGTGCTACCGCATAGGTCAGGCGGGTCAACGCGCGGACGTTCAGCTGGATCATATCGTCCATCTTGTCGATGTCGGAGCCCAGCAGCGGTCCCGCCCCGCCGACGCCGGCATTGTTGACCAGCAGCGTGATGGCGCCGTCGGTCTTGAGCGTGGCCTCGATGCGGGCCAGATCGGCCTTGTCGTTGAGATCGGCCGGCAGCGTCTTCACGGAACGGCCGGTCTCGGCCGCAAGGCGCCGGGCCAGGGCGGTCAGCCGGTCCCGGTTGCGCGCGACCAGGATCAGGTCGTAGCCGCGCTTGGCCAGCCGGTCGGCATATACCGCGCCGATGCCCGACGAAGCGCCAGTGATCAGGGCCGTGCCCTTGGGGTCGTTGGTGGTCATTTTCCGTCTCCCGGACCGTCGACAGGATGTCGGCGTCTCCTGGGGCTAGAAGTGGCCTTGTCCCATCTCGTCTCAAATGTCATATAAACGGCGTTTTAGGACATCGGAGGGCGAACATGCAACGCATCGGATTCATCGTTTTTCCGGGCTATCAGGTCATGAGCTTCGCGGTCATCTCGGTATTCGAGTTCGCGAACTTCGAGATCGGCAAACCGCATTATGAGGTGCGCCTGCTGTCCGAGACCGGTGGGCCGACCCAGACCTCGATCGGCATCGACGTCGCAACCCATCCGTTCGACGACACCGCGTTCGACACGCTGCTGGTCGGCGGCGGCACCGAGATCGAGCCTTCGACACCGGGCCTGATCGAGTTCCTGCGCGAGGCGCCTGAGCGTTGCCGGCGGGTTGCCGCGACCTGCACCGGCGCCTTCGTGCTGGCCGAGGCCGGCCTGCTCGACGGTCGGCGCGTGACCACCCATTGGTTCCATGCGCGTACCCTGCAGGCGCTGTATCCCAAGGCGAAGCTGGAGGAAGACCGGATCTTCATCAACGACGGACCGATCTGGACCTCGGCCGGCATGACCGCCGGCATCGACCTGGCGTTGGCCCTGGTCGAGCAGGACCTGGGCGCCGAGGTGGCGCGCGCGGTCGCAAAGAAACTGGTGGTCTATCATCGCCGCGCCGGTGGCCAGTCGCAATTCTCGGCGCTGCTCGAGTTGGAGCCAAAGTCCGACCGGATCCAGAGCGCGCTCGCCTATGCGCGCAGCAACCTGCACGCTCCCCTGACGGTGGCGCGATTGGCCGACGCGGCCCGCCTCAGCCCCCGTCAATTCAGCCGCGCGTTCCATGCCGAGACCGGCCAGTCGCCGGCCAAGGCGATCGAGAACCTGCGCGTCGAGGCCGCGCGGCTGATGATGGAGCAGGGCCGCCATCCGATTGAGACGGTTGCCCGCCAGACCGGCTTCACCGACCGCGACCGGATGCGCCGCGCCTTCCTGCGTGCGTTCGGCCAGCCACCCCAGGCGATCCGGCGCAACGCGCGGATCGACGCTATGGCCGGATGATGGCCGCGGCCGGCCGCCGCGCCAGGATCAGGCCCAGGCCCAGCAGGCCGGCCGCGAAGGTGACGCCGCCCGACGCCATGATGACCGGCGCCAAGCCGAACCGGCCGAACAGGCTGGGCGCCACCAGGTAGGCCACGAGCAGGCCGGAGAAGACCGAGCACATCTGCAGCCGATAGACCTGGACCAGCCGCTGGGGTGGGAATCGGCTCTGCATCAGATGCAGCATGGCCAGGTTCTCCAGCGGGCCGTTGATGGCGGCGATGGCCGCGACCAGCATCAGCTCGACCCGACCGGGCATCAACGGCAGCAGGAAGACGCCTGCGCCGAAGATGAACTTGGCCACGATCAGCCGGACCGCCGGACGACCGGGACTGAGGCTGGCGAGGACCAGATTGGCCGTCAGGTTGCCGGTACCGTAAGCCGTCATCATCAGGCTGTAGTCGGTCAGCGGGTCGGCACTGGTCGCGCGCAGATACAGCACCATGCCCAGCAGCACACCCATCGCCCAGGTGAGGTTGGTCGCAAGATTGCCGACCAGGGCATAGAGCACCAGACCATGGCCGCGCGTTGCACGCCAACCGCCCAGCACACCCTCGATGACGGCGGCGGAGCCGGTCGCGGCATGGGGCTGCGGCGCGGCCGCCAGCTTGCCGGCCACGGCGCGCACGGCCAGCGCCGACAGCAGGAAGGTCGCGGCGGTCAGGGTGAAGAACTGCGCCTTTGGCACCAGGCCATTGACCAGCGCGATCAGCGACGGACCGAGAATGCGCGCCATGCGCTTGGTCGCGTCGAACAACCCGTTGGTCGCGTGACGCAAGGCCGGGTCGGTCCCGATCGTCGGCAGGGTCGCCTGCAGCGCCGGATCGAACCCGGAGGTCGCGAGCGCCACGCAACCGGCCACGGTGACCAGGAGGGGCAGGCTCATGGCATGCAGCATGCCGGCCACCGACAGGATCAGCACCAGGCCGGCGCGGATCAGATCGGCCGAAATCATCGTGAAGCCGTGGCGCCAGCGATCGGTCACGACACCACCGAACAGGCTGCCCAGCAGCAGCGCGCCCGCCTGCACCGCCGAGACGTAGCCCGCATCCGGCCCGATGAAATCGGCCGCGATCCAGACGACGGCGACCATGTAGAACTCCGAACCCGTCGCGGCCAGTACCTGGCCGGTCCAGAGGAGCGCAATCGGTCGCTGCGCCAGCGGCTTCAACACGAACATCGAACGGTCCCGGGCGAGAAGGGCAACTCCCTCAACCGTACAGGGCTTCGTTTCATCGGGACCCATCGCCGAAACGCAAGGCGGGGTTGCAGGTGATGGCCTGGGAGCGGAGAGGCGCGGGTCAGCCTTCCAGCGCGGCCGTGGCGATCGCGTCGCTGACAGCGGCGAGCTCCGCCCCGAGTTCGGCCAGCCCCGGGTCGCCGTAGCGGGCGAAAGCGGCGGCCGGGTCGATCCAGCGCACTTCGACCCCGCCATCGGGCCGTTCGAAGACCGCGAACTTCAGCGGCGCCTCCAGCAGCGCTGCCGGGTCGGCCGCGAGCAGGCGCACCATCAGGCGCGGATGAAAGAACAGGATCTGGCGGGCCGGACTGATCGCGTAGCCGCCGCGGCGCAGCAGCATCTGCGGATCGATCTCGTGCAGCACCCACAGGTCGGCCGCCTCGATCGCCGTGCGCAGCCGGGCGACCAGGTCGGCGACGGACAGCGTGCTGGCACGCGAGCGCTGAAACGCACCGGCCCCCGCACCCGGCTCGCCGAAGACGACCGACGGGTTCGCGGTGGCTTCGGAACGGTCGTCATTTCGGTCGGACATCATCATCTCCGTCAAGGCATCGGCCGTCGACCCGCCTCGCTCTGTTGGAAAGGTGACGCGCATCCGGATCGGCCGGCACCAGCCCAATCCATCGCCATTCCCCGGAAAACCCTACTCCTTGAACGCCAGATCCTCGGTCGGGTGGATGTCGAGCGGATTGGCGTGGTAGCCGTCGAGCCTGGTCGAGACCAAGTAGGGGCGCACGTCGTAATAGAGCGGGATCATCGGCATGTCGCGTGAGATCACCCGCTCCGCCGCCTCGAGCACCTTGAGGCGTGCCGCCGGCTCGATCGTCTGGGTCGCCTTGCTCAACAGCTGGTCGAATTCCGGGTTTTTATAGTCGAACGTGTTGAGATCGCCGGAGTCGGACTGGAGAATCGACAGGAAGGTCCAGGGATCGGGATAGTCGGCAATCCAGCCGTAGAGCGACATCTCGAAATCATGGTGCCGCGTCTGGGCGAGCGTGACCTGATTCTCCTCGTTGGTCATGACGATCTCGGCACCCAGCGCCTGTTTCCACATGCCGGCCATCGCGGAGGTCATTCGCCGCGCATTCTCGCTGGTCGGATAGATCAGCTCCAGCTTCAGCGGCTTGTCCGGCCCATAGCCAGCCTCGGCATAGAGCGCCTTCGCCTTGGTCAGCCGCTCGGCCTTGCCGAGCGCCATCCAGTCCGGCGGCTGCTGGGTATAGCCGGGCATGCCGGGCGGGACCAGGCCGTAGGCCGGCAGTTCGCCATGGGGATCGACCTTGTCCGCCAGGGTCTCGCGGTCGATCGTCATGGCCAGCGCCTGACGCAGGCGCACGTCGCTCAGGGGCGCCTTGCCAACGTTGAGAATAACGTACGCCGTCCACATGTTGACGTCCGGGTGCAACTCGGCGGCCATGTTCTTGCGCGCATAGGGGATTTCGGTCACCGGGATGCGAGAGAAATCGAGTTCGCCCGCCCGGAAGCGCTTGAACGCCGTCTCGTCGGACTCGACGACCAGCCAGCGCGCCACGTCGATCCTGACCGATTTCGCGTCCCAATAGTTCGGGTTGCGCGTCAGGCGGATCTCCTGCTGCGGCTCCCAATAGTCGAGCTTGTAGGCGCCGTTCGAGACCATCTTGCCCGGCCGCGTCCATTGCGTGCCATAGGCATCGACCGCCGCCTTCGGAATCGGATAGCCGATCGGCAGGGCCAGCACACCCGGCAGGAACGCCGTGGGTTCGGTCAGCGCGATCTTCAGCGTATGGTCGTCGGGCGCGGTCACGCCCAGCTTGGAGAGGTCCTTTTCCTTGCCGTCGCTGATCGCCCGGGCGCCGACGACCGCATAGAGGATCGAGACGTAGGGCGCCGCGGTCGCGGGATCGACCGACCGGCGGAAGCTGTAGACAAAATCGCCGGCCGTGACCGGCGTGCCGTCGGACCATTTCGCATCGGACCGGAGGTGGAACGTCCAGGTCAGGCCGTCGGGCGCCACGTCCCAGGATTGGGCGACCGCCGGGATGATCTCGCCTTTGCCGTTGATCCGGGTCAGGCCGTCGAACAGGTCGAGCAGGATGGTCGACTCCTCGGCGCTGTCGACCTTCTGCGGATCGAGCGACTCGGGTTCGGCCTGATGCCCGCGCCGAAACACCGTCTCGGCTTGAGCCGTGGCGCCCATCAGCAGGACCGCCGTCAAGGCGATGCCGCACACCCGTCCTATTCTGCCGACCACGCGAACCCCTCGATATGCCCTGGAAAATATCAGGCGGACCATGGCATGACGCAGGGGCGGCCTCGAAGGAAAAAAGGTCGCGGACCGGGCTGAACCCCGCGCGAAGCCAGATAGAGGCTTTCCGTCCGGAGCGCGGCAGGGCAAACTTGGCCTTCGACATTCGCCCTCGGCCCTTCCCTGGACGCCGGCCCGCAGCCCTCAGTGGCGCTGGCCCGATCCGATCATTCCACCGTCCGGCCCCACAACCCCACCCTGCGATACCATCCGCTCGGTGGCGGAAGGCCACGACGGCTTGCAACGGAGACGAGAATCGATGAAGTATCTACACACCATGGTCCGCGTCAGCGATCTGGAGGCTTCTCTGGACTTCTACTGCAACAAGCTCGGCCTCGCGGAGGTCCGGCGGACGTCGAACGAGCAGGGCCGGTTCACGCTGGTCTTCCTGGCCGCGCCCGGCGACGAGAACGCGCTCATCGAACTGACCCACAACTGGGATCCAGAGGCCTATACCGGCGGCCGCAATTTCGGCCACCTGGCCTATGCCGTCGACGACATCTACGCGACCTGCCAGCATCTGAAGGACAGCGGCGTCATCATCAACCGCCCGCCGCGCGACGGCCGGATGGCGTTCGTCCGCTCGCCGGACGGCATCTCGATCGAGCTGCTGCAGGCCGGCCCCGCCCTGCCGGCCGCGGAGCCCTGGTCTTCCATGCCGAACACCGGCGCCTGGTAGCAGGGCCGATCCAGGGTGACGCTCCGACCGCTTCGCCGAAGCCCGATCAGCGCGCCCGACCGTCTCCGGCGGAACGAGCGCTGGACGATCCTGGGCGGGGTCATCCTGGTCGCCCTGTTGTGGATCGGCATCGCGTTCCTGATCGAGGACACGAGCCGCACGATCCACAACGAGGCGGAGCGCGATGTCCACAACATCGCGACCGCGGTCGCCGAGCAGTCGGACCGGGCGGTCGACAGCGTCGACCAGATGCTGCGCACGCTGGCCTACCTGGTGCAGCGCGACGGCAACCGCTTCAAGCTGTCGGACATGGTCGACCGCGGCCTGCTGGTGAACGACCTGGTGCTGCAGGTCGCCTACACCGACGCCGACGGCACCATGCTCCAGAGCAGCATCGGCGATGCTCCAGCGGTCAACATCGCCGACCGCGAGCATTTCCGCGTGCATGCCGACCACAAGATCAACGGCCTGTTCATCAGCCGCCCGGTGTTCGGCCGGGCGTCCGGCAAATGGTCGATCCAGGTGACACGACGGATCGACCGGGCGGACGGCAGCTTTGGCGGCGTCGCCGTCGCCTCGGTCGACCCGGACTATTTCAAGCATTTCTACAGCGACCTCTCGCTGGGCAAGGACGGCGTCGTCATGCTGGTCGGCGAGGATGGCGGCGTGCGCGCCCGGTCGATCGCGACGGACCTCGCCACTGCCGACATCTCGGGCTCGCCGCTGCAGCGCTTCGTTCAGGAGGCGAGCGGCGGCGTCAGGATCCTGGACGACGCGCTCGACCATGTTTCCCGGTTCTATATCGCGGACCGGGTACCGCACGTGCCGCTGATCGTCGTCGTCGGCCTGGCCGAGGGCGAGGTGATCAGTGCCATCGAGGCGCAGCGCGCGATCTACCTGGGCGCCGGCATCTTCGGCTCGATCATGATCCTGGGCTTCACTCTCGCGCTTCGCTTCCTGCTGCGGCGCCAGGCCTCGGCCGAGCAGCGGCTGCGCCAGGCGATCGACAACATGTCGGACGGGCTGATCCTCTATGACAGCCAGGACCGCGTGGTGCTGTGGAACGACTGCTACACCGTGGTCTTCCCGCATCTGAAACCCCTGCTGCGGCCGGGCATCCGTTTCCAGGACCTGGCCCAGCGCGCCGCCCACAACGCGCGCGGCGTCGAAACGCTGGAGGCCCGTGAGCGCTGGATCCGCTGGCGGCTGGACCAGATGCGCTCGGCCCCGCAGCGCTTCCAGCAGGACCTGCCCGACGGCCGGACCATCGACACCGCCGAGCGGCCGACGGGGGACGGCGGCATCGTCAGCGTGTCGCGCGACATCACTCCGATGAAGGAAAGCGCCCGACGCCTGACCGAGAGCGAGACCCGGTTCCGCGATTTTGCCGAGGTCGCGTCCGACTGGTTCTGGGAGACCGACGACACCCATCGGTTCACCTATGTCTCCGACCGGGCCGAGGCGTTGGGCATCTCGACCGCCAACCTCACGACGCTCGACCAGCTCGGCGTCGAGAACGACCCGCGGCAATCCCAAGAGCGCCGGGTCCTTCTCGCCGCGGGCGACGCGTTCCACGACTGGCACGTCACGGTGACGCGCGCCGGCGCCACCTATAACCTGTCACTGAGCGGCAAGGCACTGCGCAGCCAGTCCGGCAGCTTCCTCGGCTATCGGGGCTGCGCGCGCGACATCTCGGTCCAGCTCGCCGCCGCCGACGCGCTGGAACGCGCGCGCCAGGCGGCCGAGGCAGCGAACCGGTCCAAGAGCGAATTCCTGGCCAACATGAGCCACGAGATCCGCACGCCGATGAACGGCGTGATCGGCATGACCGCGATCCTGCTCGAGACCCGGCTCGACAGCGCGCAGCTGCGCTACACCCGCGCGATCGCCATGTCGGCGGAGGCGCTGCTGGCGATCATCAACGACATTCTCGACTATTCGAAGCTCGAGGCCGGGCATGTGGCGCTCGAAGGCACGCCGTTCGCGACCGAGGCGGTCATCGACCAGGTCCTGTCGCTGACCGGCAACGCCGCGCGCGTCAAGGGCCTGGACCTGTCGGTCGATTTCCCGACCGGGCCGATCGGTGCCCTGATCGGCGATCCGACCCGGATCCGCCAGATCCTGCTGAACCTGATTTCGAACGCCATCAAGTTCAGCGACGCCGGCACCATTTCGCTCATCGTGTCGGCCACGCCGGTCAAGGATGGCAAGCGGATCCTGACGTTCCAGGTCCGCGACGAGGGCATCGGCATCGCGCCCGAAATGCAGGGACGCCTGTTCGACCGCTTCACCCAGGCCGACGCCTCGACCTCGCGCAAGTACGGCGGCAGCGGCCTGGGGCTCGCCATCAGCAAGCAACTGGCCGACCTGATGGACGGCGAGATCGGCGTATCGAGCGCGCCCGGCAGCGGCAGCACGTTCTGGCTGCGCCTGAAGCTGCCGACCGCCGACGAGCGCAGCCTGGTCGGCGCCGGCAGCGATCTGACCGACGATCAGGCGCCGCTGACGCTGCGCAGCCTGTCCGTATTGGTCGCCGAGGACAACAACATCAACCAGATGGTGATCGGCGGCATCCTGGCCGACGGCGGTCACCGGGTGCGCTTCGCCGGCAATGGCGTCGAGGCAGTGGACGCGGTGCGCAACGATTCCTACGACCTGGTGCTGATGGACATCTCGATGCCCGAAATGGACGGCATCACGGCGACGCGCCTGATCCGCGCCTTGCCCGACGGCAAATCCCGCATTCCGATCGTGGCGCTGAGCGCCCATGCCATGGCCGGCGATCGTGAGCGCTACATGGCCGCGGGCATGGACGACTACGTCAGCAAGCCGGTCGATCCGCCCACCCTGTTCCGTGCCATGGCCCGCGTGACCAGCGCCACGGATTAAGCCGGATCGTCGCCATCGGGGGACGACTTCCGCATCAGCCGAGACGGCCAGCCGATGCGGACGAGCATGCCGTCCGGTCCAGCGATCCCGACCTCATAAAGGCCCCACTCGCGATGGCGAAGAACGCCGCCCGGGCGGATGATCAGATCGTCGACCCGCGCCGCGATGGCATCCACCTCGGGCGTGCGGATGAAGACGCCGAAAGGGTTATGTTCCTCCGGCACCCGCCATGGTCCGGCCCCCGCTTGGGTAAGGTTCACCTCACAGCCCCAGCCTGTCATGATGACGTATTGGGCGTCGCCGCCGACGCGGGTGAAACCCAGCCGCTCCCAGAACGGTATCGCCGCCGGAAGGTCATTGTGCGGAACGATGGCGAACGCGCCTACTGTTGGAGGGATCGGCATTGGGCATCTCCTCGGCAGATCGAACGCGCTTTCTCTACACCAAAGGACGCCGCCGCGTCGCCACGTTCGTGCCCGGCCGACAACCTCCGGTAATCGACGGCGGGGGTTCCGCACCGGCCATCCGGTTGCTATCGTCACCCGATGAAAATTGCCATCCTCGCCGATATCCACGGCAACCTCCCCGCGCTCGACGCGGTCCTGGCCGACCTTGCGCCGCGCGGCATCGATCTCACCGTCAATCTGGGCGACATCGTGTCCGGCCCGCTGTTCCCGTGCGAGACGGCCGACCGCCTGATGCCGCTCGGACTGCCGACGATCCGCGGCAACCACGAGCGGCAGTTGCTGACTGAGGCACCGGAACGGATGGGTCCGTCCGACCGGTTCGCGGCTGGAGCCTTGCGCGCCGACCAGAAACATTGGCTGGCCGGCCTGCCCGCGACCCTGCGCATCGGCGACGACATCCTGATGGTCCATGGCACGCCCGCGAGCGACCTCGCCTATTTCCTCGAGACGGTCGATGCCGCCGGCGTGCGGGCGGCCAGTGCCTCGGAGATCGAGGCGCGTGCCGCGGACGCGCCGGCCCGGCTGATCCTGTGCGGCCATACCCATACGCCGCGGATCGTACGCACCGCCGACGGCCGCCTGATCGTCAATCCGGGCAGCGTCGGCGTGCCGGCCTACAGCGACGACGAGCCGTTCCCCCACGGCGTAGAGACCGGCGCGCCGCACGCGCGTTATGGCATTGTCGAGATCACGCCCGCCGGCCTTGCGGTCGACCTGCGGGCCGTCCCTTACGACTGGGAGGCCGCGGCCGCGGCCGCCGAAGCGAACGGCCGGTCCGATTGGGCACGGGCGCTGCGCACCGGGCGGGTCTAAGAAGCGCCCAACGCGCCGCATAGGAAAGGCCCGCCATGTTGAGCCGCCGCCATTTCATCAATCTGGTCGGATCCGCCGGCGGCGTCTCGGCCGCCTACGGCACCATGGCGGCGATGGGGCTGCTGCCGATCCCCGAAGCCTATGCCGGGCCGCCGCCCCTGCCGCCCGGCGCCGGCACCAAGGTCATCATCCTGGGTGCCGGCATCGCGGGAATGGTCGCGGCGCTCGAACTCGGCAGGGCCGGCTACGACTGCACGATCCTCGAAGCTCGGCACCGGCCGGGCGGGCGCAACTGGTCGCTGCGCGGCGGCGACGTGGTGGATGAGATCGACAGCCGGCAGAAAATCGGCTGGGACCGTGCCGACCATCTCTATCTCAATCCCGGGCCGGCCCGCCTGCCCCACCATCACCAGGGCATCCTGGGCTATTGCCGCGAGCTGGGCGTGCCGCTCGAAGTCATCGTCAACGACAACCGCAATGCCTGGTTCCAGGACGACCGGGCGTTCGACGGCAAGCCCCAGCGCGCCCGCGCCGTGATCAACGACAGCAGGGGTTACGTCGCCGAGCTCGCGGCCAAGGCGCTCGACAAGGCCCTGCTCGACCAGCCGCTGACCGCCGAGGACGGCGAGGGCATCCGCAAGTTCCTGCGCAGCTTCGGCTGGCTCGACAAGGACATGGCGTTCAAGCGCACGCCGCGCTCGGGCTGGGCCGAGGAGCCGGGCGGCGGTGTCCAGGCTGGACGTCTCAACGCGCCGCTCGACCTGCACCAGCTGCTGGCGGCGGGATTCTGGGCCGGCCCCAGCACGTTCGGGGAAGGTTGGGAGCAGGCCGCCACCATGCTGCAGCCGGTCGGCGGCATGGACCGCATCGGCGAGGCGTTCGGCCGCAAGCTCCGCCATCGCATCCGCTACGGCGCCGAGGTCACGGAACTGCGCCGCACCGCCCAGGGCGCGCGGGTGATCTGGCGCGACGGCCCGCGCGGGCCGACCCGGGCCAGCGAGGCGCCCTACGTGCTCGTGACCATCCCGTTTCCGGTGCTGAAGACCATCCCGGCAGATTTCTCGCCCGCGGTGACCGCTGCGATCCATGCCCTCGAGTATCAGGCCGCCGCCAAGATCGCGTTCCAGTGCGACCGGCGCTTCTGGGAACTGGACGACCAGATCTACGGCGGCATCAGCTGGACCAGCCGCGAGATCACCCAGATCTGGTACCCGTCCGCCGGCATCCACCAGGCGAAGGGCATCCTGCTGGGCGGCTATCTCTGGTCGACCGGCCTTGCCGACGCCTTCTCGGCCCTGACGCCGGCCGAGCGGATCGAGCACGCGCTGGCCAGCGGGGAACGGATCCATCCGACTTACCGCCGAAACGCGGCCCAGGGCATCTCGATCGCCTGGACCAAGATCCCGTTCAGCCGCGGCGCCTATGCCGGCTGGACCGCGGCGACGCTCAAGGACCATTACCCGACCCTGCTGGAACCCGACGGTCCGTTCCTGTTCGCCGGCGAGCATGTCAGCCACATCACCGCCTGGCAGGAAGGCGCCGTGCGTTCCGCCCATTTCGCCATCGCGGCGCTGGGCGAGCGGGTCAGGACGAAATGAGCGGCCGGGCGTGACCAGCGCCTCGACGGAGTTCGGCTACGCCGGCCTGGCGATCCCGCTCGTTCTCGGCGGGGTTGCGAGCCGCTGGCTGCGCGTGCGCGACGCCGCCGATTGGATGATGATCCCGGTCATCCTGGGCATGCTGTCCACCGTGCCGATCCAGTTGGTCGAGCATGCCGCCTGGGGCCTGATCGGTCCGGGCCCCTCGACCACGACGGATGTCTCGATCCGCGCCCTGGCCCCGAACGATCCGCCCTTCTGGATGGCGATGCTGCGCCAGGACATGCTCCGTGCCGGCCTGGGCGCGGCCCTGCCCGAGGAAGGATCGGCAGCGGCCTGCCTGTTCGGCTGGCTCTGGTGCGTCCGGCGACACTGCCCGCCGGCGAACGTCGTGATCCTCGCCGGCATCGCCATCGCGCTGGCATTCGGCGCGATCGAGAACATGCTGTTCCTGCAGGGTCCGAAAAACCCGTGGGCGACGCTGGCGCTGCGCGCCCTGTTCAGCACGCCGTCCCACGCGGTCGATGGCTTTGGCCTCGGCGTGTTCGCCGCGCTGGGCCGGCGCGCGGGTACGACGGGCACCGCCATCGCCTGGAGCCTGCTGGGCGTCGGGCTCGCCATCCTCAGCCATGCCGTGTTCGATGCGATCATCATGATCGACGACACCGTCGTGCGCGCGCGGATCGCTTTGCCGCCAGGCAGCGACATCCTGGTCTTCTGCGCATTGTTGCCCGCGATGGCTATCGTCGCGGGACCCGCGCTTTATGGGCTGCGGCTGTTGAAGCGGATGACGCGCGGTGTGACGGTGTAGCCCTCGCGAGCGTATCGCCTTTCCTATTGCGGAACAAAACAGGAACCACTATATTCATCAGGCTCGTGTCGTGCCCGTGGGATCGGTCCAGCCGCCCACCGGATGGCACAATCCCGGGCCGGCGGCTGGGCTTTCGTCCCAGGGCCGGCCCGGCAAAATTCCGTCAGGTTAAATCTTTGTCATGCGTGA
>NZ_DASZBY010000041.1:0-63365 GCF_035943795.1 Aliidongia sp.
GTTCGCGGTGGCGCCCACCGTGACCCTGACCTTGGGCGGCCTGGCGCCGGAGAAGCTCAAACTCGCCTCCGGCCTGTTCAACCTGATGCGGACCTTGGGCGGCGCCATCGGCATCGCCGGCTGCGGTACGATCCTCAACGATCGGCTCAACCTGCATTTCCTGCGGCTGGCCGAACATCTGAACGCGACGAATTCGACCATGGTCGGGCTGCTGCAGCGCACGACCACGGCCGATACGCTCGCGGCCGGCGGTAATGCCGTGCTCGGGCAGCAGATGGCGCTGTCCCGGCTCTGGTCGCTCACCATGCGCGAGGCACTGACCCTGACCTTTTCCGATGCGTTCCTGGTCATCATGCTGTGCTTCGTCGTCGCCACCCTGATGGTCCCGCTGATGCGCAAGGTCGCGCCGCCCAAAGGCCCGTCGGCCGATGCCCATTGACGATCGTGGAGAGGATTTGCAATGACCGACCATAACCCAGCGACGGCTTTCGGCATGGTGCCGCGCGACCAGGCCGTGACGATCAGCGGCCTCGATTTCCTGCGCGGGATGCAGGATGGGATCTATCCGGCGCCGCCGTTCAGCGAGGTGGCGGACATCTGGCCGATCTCGGTCGAGGTCGGCCGGATCGTCTTCGAAGGCGCGCCATCGGCCCGCTTCTACAATCCGCTGGGTACTGTCCATGGCGGCTGGATCGCCCTGGTGCTGGACACGGTCATGGGCTGCGCGATCCATTCCGCGCTCAAACCCGGCCAGGGTTTCACGACGACGGACATGAGCACGACCTTCCTGCGCGCCGTCACCGAGAAGACCGGCAAGGTCCGGGCCGAGGGCACGATGCTGTACCTGGGCGGTCGGATCGCCAGTGCGGAGGGCAAGCTGTTCGACGCGACGGGCCGGCTGCTGGCCCATGGGAGCGAGACCTGCGCGATCCTGGACATGAGCGCCGCGCGATGAGCGGATCCCACGGTCCGCGCACCCGCCTGCTGCTCGAAGGCCCGATCGCGGGGACCCTGCTGCGCCTCGCCTGGCCGAACGTGCTGGTGATGCTGGCCCAGGCGTCGACCGGCCTGATCGAGACCTGGTGGGTCTCGCGTCTCGGCAATGACGCCCTGGCCGGCATGGCGCTGGTGTTTCCAGGCGTGATGCTGATGCAGATGGTGTCCGGCGGAGCGATGGGCGGCGGCATTTCCTCCGCGATCGCGCGCGCCCTCGGCGGCGGCCGGCGCGAGGAGGCCGACGCGCTGGTGCTGCACGCGCTGGTCATCAACCTGACGCTGGGCGCCGTCTGTTCCGGCCTGATGCTGATCTTCGGGCCAACGCTCTATCGCGCGCTCGGCGGCGAGGGCGGGTCGCTCGATGCGGCGCTGCGCTATTCGAACGTGGTGTTCGCCGGCAACGTGCTGCTGTGGGCGATGAACGCGCTGGCCAGCGTGATCCGTGGCACCGGCAACATGATGCTACCGGCGCTGGTGACCTGCGGTGGCGTCGTGCTGCTGATCCCGCTGTCGCCCTGCCTGATCTTCGGCATCGGCCCCTTTCCGGCCCTGGGCGTGGCCGGCGGCGGGGCGGCACTGCTGCTGTTCTACGCCGGCGGCACGGCGGTGCTGGCCTGGTACGTCGCCTCCGGGCGCAACCTCGCCGGGTTCCGCCGCACCCGGCTGCGCTGGCCGCTGTTCCGCACGATCCTCGGCGTGGGCGCCGTGGCGGCGATCTCCTCGCTGCAGACCAACCTCACGGTGGCGCTGACGACGGCGCTGGTCGGCAGCGGTGGCGGGCCGGACGCGGTCGCGGGCTATGGCACCGGCGCGCGGCTCGAATATCTGCTGGTGCCGCTGGTCTTCGGTTTCGGCGCGCCGCTCGTGGCATTGGTCGGCACCAATATCGGCGCCGGCCAGCAACGCCGTGCGTTGCGCGTGGCGCTGGTCGGCGGCGGCATGGCGTTCGCCATGACGGAAACGATCGGCCTCGCCGCGGCGCTTTGGCCGGAGGCCTGGCTGGGCCTGTTCGGCGCCGATCCGCGCATGCTGGCGACCGGCAGCGCGTATTTGCGCAGCGTCGGCCCGGCCTACGGCTTCTTCGGCCTGGGCCTGGCGCTCTATTTCGCGTCCCAGGGTGCGGGGCGGCTGTTGTGGCCGCTCGCCGCCGGCCTGGTGCGACTGATCATTGCGGTCGGCGGCGGCTGGCTCATGCTGCGCCTGACCGGCTCGCTTGGCTGGATGTTCGCCGCGCTCGCGCTCGGCCTTGTCGTCTATGGCCTGTCCCTGCTGGTCGCGGTCGCCTCGGGTACCTGGTTCAAGCCGGCGCGGAGGCGATGGTCAAAGGCAACTGGTGATGCCGCCGTCGACGTACAGGATATGGCCGTTGACGAAGTCGGCGGCCGATGAGGCCAGGAACACGGCGGCACCGTTCAATTCCTCGACCTTGCCCCAGCGCCGGGCCGGCGTGCGGCCCTTGAGCCAGGTCGAGAATACTTCGTCGTCGACCAGGGCGCGGGTCAGTTCGGTCTCGAAATAACCGGGGGCGAGACCGTTGACCTGGATGCCGAACGGTGCCCAGTCCGTGCACATGCCCTTGGTCAGCATGACCAGCGCGCCCTTGGACGCGGAATAGGGTGCGATGTTCGGCCGGGCGAGCGCGCTCTGCACCGAGCAGACGTTGATGATCTTGCCGCGACCGCGGGCGATCATGTGGCGCGCGACCGCCTGGCCGACCAGGAACACGCTGTCGAGGTTGGTTCGCATCAGTTCCGACCAGGTTTCCTCGGCGAAATCCTGCAAGGGCGCCCGGCGCTGGATGCCGGCGTTGTTGACCAGGATGTCGATCGGCGCGATCTCGCGCTCGATCCGTTCGATCGCATCCCGCACCTCCGAACCGGTCGTGACGTCGAACCCGACCGCCTCGATCCGATGGCCCTCGTCCTCGAGCGTCGCCTTCGCGGTGGCGAGCTTCACAGCATCGCGGCCATTCAGGATGACGGTGGCGCCGGCGGCGGCGAGGCCGCGGGCCAGGCTGAAACCGATCCCCTGGCTGGATCCGGTGATCAGCGCGGTCCGGCCTTCCAGGCTGAAGGGGTTGGGCACGGGGCAGCTCCTTTCCGATATATGTATGAGTTAATCCCTGTGCTATCGGTACCACAAACGCGGTGGACGCCGCATGCCGTTCTGGAGGAAAGCCGACCATGAAAGCCTGCGTCATCCATGCGCCGCATGATCTGCGGATCGAAGAGGTCGAGGTTCCGGCCCTGGGTCCCACGTCGGTCAAACTGCGCATCGGCGCCGGCGGCATCTGCGGCTCGGACCTGCATTACTACCAGCATGGCGGCTTCGGCACGGTGCGGATCAAGCAACCGATGATCCTCGGCCACGAGGTCGCCGGCACGGTCGTCGAGGTCGGCAGTGCCGTCACCAGAATCCGGGTCGGCGATCGGGCCGCGATCAACCCGAACCAGCCGTGCGCCGCCTGCGCCCAATGCCTGGCCGGCCGCGCCAACCTGTGCCTGGACGTGCGCTTCTATGGCAGCGCCATGCGCTTTCCCCATGTGCAGGGCGCCTTCCGCGAGATCCTGGTGGCGGACGAACGCCAGATCTTCACGATTCCCGATCATGTGAGCCTGGGTCAGGCTGCGTTCGCGGAGCCGCTCGCCGTCTGCCTCCATGCGGTGACGCGCGCGTCCGCCGTCGCGGGACGGCGGGTGCTGGTGACCGGCGTCGGCCCGATCGGCGCCTTGACCATCCTGGCGGCCCGCGCCTTCGGAGCGCGCGAGATCGTCGCGACCGACGTCGCGGCCCTGCCGCTCAAGACCGCGCTCGCAATCGGCGCCGACCGGGTGATCGATGTCGGCACTGCCGCCGAGGATCTCACGGCCTATGGCGCCAACAAGGGCAGCTTCGACGTGCTGCTCGAATGTTCGGGCAACGCACGGGCGCTGGCCGCGGGCCTCGACGTCGTGCGGCCCGGCGGCACGGTCGTCCAGCTTGGCCTGGGCGGCGAGATGGGCCTCGCGATCAACACGATCGTGACCAAGGAGCTTGAACTGCGCGGCAGTTTCCGTTTCCACGAGGAATTCGGCTGGGCGGTTGACTATATCAGCCGCGGCCTGATCGACGTGGCGCCGCTGCTGACCGACACGATCCCGCTCGGCGAAGCGCAGCGCGCGTTCGACCTGGCCGGCGACAAGGGCCGGGCGATGAAGGTACATCTGAGCTTCTGAGCCGAACGATCGTTTGGTGAACCGATTGCGGCCCGCGCCGGCTTTGCCCATACTCCCCGGTCGAGAACAGGAAGACCGAGGGAGCGCCGGGATGACCACCCATTACCGTGCCTGCAACCTGTGCGAAGCGATCTGCGGCCTCGCCATCGAGGTCGAGGACGACCGCATCGTCGCGATCCGGGGCGATGCGGCCGACCCGTTCAGCCGCGGCCATATCTGTCCCAAGGCAGTGGCCCTGCAGGACATCCAGAACGATCCGGACCGGCTGCATGCGCCGATGCGGCGCGACGGCGATCGATGGCATGAGATCGGCTGGGACGAAGCCTTCGCCCATGCGGCCAACGGCATCGCCGCGGTCATCCAGGCCCAGGGCGGCGACGCGGTCGCAACCTACCAGGGCAATCCCAGCGTCCATAATTGGGGACTGATGACCCATGCCGCGGCGTATCTGGGCCTGATCCGCACCAGGAACCGCTATTCGGCGACCTCGGTCGATCAATTGCCGTTCCAGCTCGCAGGCTTCTGGATGTACGGGCATCAGCTGCTGCTGCCGATCCCGGACATCGATCGGACCGGCTATTTCCTGATGCTCGGCGCCAATCCGCTGGTGTCGAACGGCAGCCTGATGACCGTGCCCGATGTGGCGAAGCGGCTGAGGGCGCTGCAGGCGCGCGGTGGCCGGCTGGTCGTGATCGATCCGCGCCGGACCGAGACGGCCGCCGTGGCCGACGAACATCACTTCATCCGGCCGGGCACCGATGCCGCCTTCCTGCTGGGCCTGCTGTCGACCCTGGCGGGTGAGGGGCTGGTCCGGACCGGCCGGCTCGGCCCGCATCTGGACGGTTTCGAGCTGGCCCTGGCGCGGATCGTCCCCTTCACCGCCGAGCGGGCGGCTGCGATCTGCGGTATCCCGGCCGGCGAGATCCGGCGCATCGCACGGGCATTCGCCGCGGCGCCGGGCGCGGTGTGCTATGGGCGGATGGGGGTTTCGACCCAGGTCCATGGCTCGCTCTGCCAATGGCTGATCCAGCTCGTCAACATCGCGACCGGCAATCTCGACCAGGTCGGCGGCGCGCTCGTGACCAAGCCGGCGTTCGACATCATCGGCGCGCCCGGCTCGCGCCCCGGCAGCTATGGCCGCTGGACCAGCCGGGTCGGCGGCCGGCCCGAGGCGTTGGGCGAGCTGCCGGTGGCGGCGCTCGCCGAGGAGATGCTGACCCCGGGGCCGGGCCAGATCCGCGCGCTCGTCACCATCGCCGGCAATCCGGTCCTGTCGACACCGAACGGGCGGCAGCTCGAGCGCGGCCTCGCCGGGCTCGATTTCATGGTGTCGATCGATCCCTATCTGAACGAGACGACGCGCCATGCCGACCTGATCCTGCCGCCCACCTCGGCGCTGGAGCGCGATCACTACGACATGACCTTCAACCTGCTCGCCGTGCGCAACGTGGCGCGCTGGAACCCGGTGATCCTGCCGAAGCCAGACGGCGCGCTCGACGACTGGCAGATTTTGGAGGGCCTGGGCGCGGCCCTGGCGCCGGCGCTGGGTCAGGAACCCAAACGCCTGCCGAAACCGGTGCGGATGCTCGATGCCGGGCTGCGGGCCGGCCCCTACGGCCTGTCGCTGGACGCGCTGCAGGCGGCACCGCACGGGCTCGATCTGGGGCCGCTCGAACCCTCGTTTCCGGATCGGCTCGCCACGGCGGACAAGCGGATCCAGTGCGCCCCGCTGCCGTTGCTGGCGGCGCTCGACCGGCTGGAAGAGACCTTGTTCGGCGGGATCGCCCCTGAGCTCGTGCTCATCGGCCGACGGCATGTCCGCAGCAATAATTCCTGGATGCATAATTTCGCGCGGCTGGTGAAGGGCAAGCCGCGCTGCCGGCTGCTGATGCACCCCCAGGATCTGGGCCGCTACGGCTTCACCGAGGGCCAGCGGGTGCGGGTGACGTCGCGGATCGGCAGCCTGGACGTCGAGGTCGCAGGCACCGACGAGGTCATGCCGGGCGTGGTCAGCCTGCCTCACGGCTGGGGACACAGCCGTGAGGGCGTCGCCCTGGGCGTGGCCCAGGCCCATGCCGGGGTCAGCGTCAACGACCTGACCGACGACGCGTTCGTCGATGCGGTCTCGGGCAATGCCGCGCTCAACGGGCTTCCGGTCGCGGTGGCGGCGATCGCCGGCTAATCGGCGGCCGCTGCGTCCGCGGCTTCGGCATGGAGCCGCTTGGCGAGGCCGTCAGCGTCGAACGGGGCGCGCACCTTGATGTCATTGTCGAAATAGACGAAGACGTCGCGCGTCGCCCGTGCTGGCCCGGCTTCGTCGATCACGCGCCGGGTGTCTTTGCCCGCGGCTTCCCCGCCGCGCGCCCAGGCTTCGATCCAGCCGGCCCATCGGTCGAGCGCCGCGTCGCCATAGCCACTGGCGTAGAGCTGCTCCGACCCATGGAGCCGGCAATAGACGAAGTCGGCGGCGAGGTCCATCAGCCGCGGCCATTCCACCGTATCGGCACAGACCAGGGCGACCCGATGGATGCGCAGCAGATCGATGAAATCCGGATCGGCGAAGCTGTCGTGGCGGATCTCGATGGCATGCCGCATCGGGTGCTTCGCGTCCGGCGTCAGCACGACCTCCTTCATGCGATCGTCGTGCTTGGCGGCCAGCTTGCCGGCCGCCACGGTGTCGTGCGGCAACAGCGCCAGGAACGGCTCCATCACCGCCCGGTCGTAACGGAAGCTCGGGGGAAACTGCCACAGGATCGGGCCGAGCTTGGCGCCCAGGTTCAGCACGCCCGAGGCGAGGAAGTTTGCCAGCGGCTCCTTCGGTTCGCGCAGCCGGCGGATATGGGTGATGTAGCGCGGTCCCTTGACCGCAAAGACGAAGTCGTCAGGCGTCTCCGCGACCCAGCGCGTGAACACGGACGGGCGCTGCGGCCCGTAGAAGGTGCCGTTGATCTCGATCGACCGGAAATGCCGCGACGCGTAGGCCAGCTCGTCCTTCTGACGCAGGCCCTTGGGATAGAACACGCCGCGCCAGGGCGCATAGCGCCAGCCGGAAATGCCGATCCTGATGTCGCCGCGCTTCGTCACCGGTTCCTCCGTTCATGCCCGGAGGAACAACCCCGGTCGGGCCGGTCAGATCCGTCGGCGGCCGGGCAGGGTCTTGGCGCCGGGTCCGATCAGGAACCACAGCACGAAGCCGACGATCGGCAGGATCAGGACCAGCAGGACCCAGATCAGTTTGGTGACAGGCTCGGCGCTGCTCTGCAGCGTGCCGACGATCGCCCAGATGGCCAGCAGCAGGGCGATGATGCCGATGATGTCGTTGCCGAAGGTGAACATGCCGCTCTCTTTCTGACACGAGGCTGTATGTCAGGCGAACGGCAGGCCGGGCGATTGGTTGCGGTACCGGGAGCAGCCGCCGCGGCCGCTCCCGAAGGGTCCGCGTGGTCAGACGGCCTGTTCCATCTTGGAATTGGCCTTGGTGTCCGGGATGAAGATGTAGAACAGCAGCGAGATGAAGATGCAGCCGGTCGCATACCAGTAGAAGCCGGACTCGTTGCCGACGCTCTTGAACCACAGGGCGACGGAATCGACCGAGCCGCCGAAGATCGCGGCGGTCAGCGCATAGGGAATGCCGACGCCCATGGCGCGGACGGCGGTCGGGAACATCTCGGCCTTCACCGTCGCGGTCAGCGCGGTATAGCCGCTGACGATCATCCAGGCGATGCAGATCAGCAGGAACGCAAAGAGCGGGCTCTTGGTGGTCTGCAAGGTCGTCAGCAGCGGGTAGGTCCCGATCGTGCCCAGCACGCCGAAGGCGATCAGCATCGGCTTGCGGCCGATCTTGTCCGACAGCGCGCCGTAGAGCGGCTGCAGGATGATGGCGAACAGCAGCGAGCCGGCCGTGACCATGGTCGTCTGGTCGTCGGTCAGGCCGACCGACAGCTTCAGGAATTTCTGCATGTAGGTCGTGTAGGTATAGAACGCCGACGTGCCGCCGACCGTGATGCCGACGACCAGCACCATGGTCTTCCAGTTCTGGCCCAGCAGCACCCAGAGGCTGGTCTTCTTGACGATCTTGCTGGCCTCCTTGAACAGCTCGGTCTCGTGCATGTCCCGGCGCATGTAGAAGGCATAGACCGAGATCAGCGCGCCGATGACGAAGGGGATGCGCCAGCCCCAGTCCTTGAGCTGGTCGGGCGTCAGGAAGACCTTCTGCAGCACCAGCAGTACCAGGATGGCGGTCAGTTGGCCGCCGATCAGGGTGACGTACCAGACGCCGGAATAGAAGCCGCGCCGGTTCGGATGGGAGACCTCGCTGAGATAGGTTGCACTGGTGCCGTATTCGCCGCCCTGGCTCAGGCCCTGGAGGATGCGCGCGAGCGCCAGGATGGCCGGCGCGCCGACGCCGATGCTGGCATAGGTAGGCGTGACCGCGATCAGCAGCGAGCCGAAGCACATCAGCAGCACCGACATGGTGAGCGCGGTGCGCCGGCCGTGCTTGTCGGCGAAATAGCCGAAGATCACGCTGCCGATCGGCCGGACCAGGAAAGCGACGGCGAACAGCGATGCCGCCGCCAGCTGCTGGGCTGCCGGATCGCTCTTCGGAAAGAACGAGCCGGCGAAATACAGCGCGAACGCCGAGTAAGCGTAGACGTCGTACCATTCGATCAGATTGCCGACCGAGCCGACCAGGATCGCCTTCACTCGTTTCTTCGTGTCCGCCGCATCGTAACCGTCGGTCGTGACGGCAAAGTTCGCCCGGTTGTCCCCACTCATGGCTTTATCGGTTCCTTCCCTTGGTGCATTGGCCGTCCACAAACGGGTGAGCGGAATTGTTCTTTGTATTGCAAGGGAGTTTTTCAGTCGAAACCCGTTCTGCCAAGCGAGAACTGAGCGCGCGATGAAGATTGACCGCGTCATCCCGCCCCGATCGCTGAATTTGCAATAAAATCCCGTGACAAGCCGGCGGGGCCTGCCGCTATAGTTGGCAAAAGCGTCAGGCGAAAAAGAACAGACCGACCGCGATACAGGGGGGACAGGAATGCTGGAGTTTCAGCCGGACTCGAAGCGTATTTGTAACGGATACGTTACGTTATCGCTCCTGGCGGCCAGCATGATGCTGCCCGTAGCGGCCCAGGCCGCAGACCCGATCAAGATCGGCGTGATCGCCGAGGCGGCCTCGATTTCCGGTGCGGCCATTCCGAACGCCGCCCAGATGGCGGCCGACGAAATCAACGCCAAGGGCGGGGTCGACGGCCGCAAGATCGAGATCGTCACCTACGACGACCACAGTTCCTCGACCGATGCGGTGCGCGCCTTCCAGCGCGCGGCCCAGGACGACAAGGTGAACGCGGTCATCGCCAGCTACGTCAGCGAGGTCGTGCTGGCGCTCGAGCCGTGGGCTGCCCGCCTGCACATGCCGATGATCACGCCGGGCGCCGCCTCGAACGAAATCAGCCAGGTCATCAAGAAAGACTACGAACATAATAAGTATACGTTCCATGGCTATCTGACCTCGGCTTTCCTCGCGCTTTCGGTCTGCGATGCGGCCAAGGACCTGTTGGTCACGAATCTGCACATGAAGACGGCCGTCGTGATGAGTGAGGATGCCGCCTGGACGACGCCGCTCGACGTCGGCTATGTCGATTGCCTGCCCAAGATCGGGCTCAAGGTCGTCGATCATATCCGCTTCTCGCCCGACACGACCGACTTCACGCCGATCTTCAACAAGATCGAGGGCGAAAAGCCGGACGTCATCATCACTGGAATCGCTCATGTCGGCGTGCAGCCGACCGTACAATGGCAGAGCCAGCAGGTGCCGGTCCCGATGTTCGGCATTTCAGCGCAGGCGACCTCCAGCACCTTCTGGAAGGACACGAACGGCTCCGCCGACGGCGTGCTGTTCCAGACCGTGGCGTCGCCGGGCGTGGCGGTGACACCGACCGCCGTGCCCTTCACGGATAACTACACCAAGCGTTTCGGCGTCACGCCGGCCTATTGCGGCAACACCGCCTATGACGAGGTCTATTACATCGCCGACGCGATCAAGCGGGCAGGCTCCACCGATCCCGACAAGATGGTGGCGGCGCTGGAGAAGACCGATTGGCAGGGCACGATCGGCCGCGTGCAATTCTACGGCAAGGACGATGCCTTTCCCCATGCCATGAAGCAGGGCGCCGACTTCGTCTCGGGCCTGGTCGTACAATGGCAGGACGGCAAGCAGGTGACGGTCTGGCCGGCCAAAGTCGCCAACGGCAAGCTGAAGTTCCCGGGCTTCGTCAAGATGCAGCAGGCCGCCAACTAGCCGCTTTCCGATGGGGCGGCGGATCCGGTCCTCCTGGGCCGGACGCCCGCCGCCCGACCTCCTTTCCATGCAATCGAGATGAGCCGGTCCTGCCGGCCCGTCCGGAATCATCAGCGGGGCCCATGCTCGGACTTCAAATCCTGATCGACGGATTCGCCATCAGTTCGCTTTACGCACTGGGCGCGACCGGTTTCACCCTGATGTTCGGCGTTTCGGGCGTCCTCAACCTGTCCCATGGCGCGATCATGGTCGCGGCGGCGGTCGCCGCCTGGGTCATCGCGGGTGATCTCGGCGGCGGGCCCTACGGGGGTGCGTTGGGCGGGGTCGGCTTCGGCCTGGTCATGGCGTACGCGACCTATTTCACCGTGGTCCGGCCGATCCAGCGCTCGAAATCGATCCCCAAGGAGGAGACGGAGATCTTCGTGCTCACCGGCACCCTCTTGTGGGGCATCATGATCCAGGAAGCGATCGCCTATCTCTATACCAGCAACCCCAAGACCGTACGGCCGCTGATCCCGGGCGTGTTCAACATGCTGGGCGTGCGCACGCCGCTGAACGAGGTCGCAACCGCCGTCATCTGCTGGGCGGTCATCGGGTTGCTCTGGCTGCTGGTCAACCGCACCCGTTCCGGCAAGGTGCTGCTCGCGGCCTCGATCAATCCGCGTGGCGTGACCCTGCTCGGGTTCGAACTGTCCAGCGTCTATATCCTGGTCTGGACGATCTACGGCATCCTCGCCGGCATCGCCGGCGTGCTGCTGGCCATGTTCCTGGGCGTCAGTTCCGACGGCGTCGGGCCGCTGACCGCCAGCGCCTTTTCGATCGTCGTGCTGGGCGGCCTCGGCAGCGTTTCGGGCTCGCTCATGGCCGCCTACGTGGTGGGCTACATGGAGACCCTGACCGCCTACCTGATCTCGCCGGCCTACCGCACGATTCCCGTCCTGCTGCTGCTCGTGCTGGTGGTCTATATCCGCCCGCAGGGCCTGCTCGGCCGGCGCTAGGGAGGGACCGATGATCGCTCGTCTGTTCTCCGCGCGCCTCACCTGGTTGGCGCTGGTCGTTCTGGTGCTGGGCGCCACGCTGCCGCTCTACGTCACGGGCTATATCCTGGGCATCCTGACGCTCTCCTATTATTTCGGCGTCTTCGCCATGGCCTGGGACCTGCTGTTCGGCTTCGCCGGCGAGGTCAATTTCGGCCCGACCTTCCTGATCGGGCTCGGCGCCTATACCGCCGGCATCATCAATGCGAACTGGGGCTGGCCTATGGCGGCCTGCGTGCTGGCCGGCGCGCTGATGGCAGTGCTGGGCGGCGTGCTGCTGGCCTTGCCGGCGCTCAAGCTCAAGGGGCCGTATTTCGGCCTGGTGACCCTGGTCGCCGTCCTGCTGCTGCAGAATTTCATCGTGATCTTCGCCGGCGTCACCGGCGGCGAGATCGGCCTCACCGTGCCCGACGTGCTGTTCATCGACGACAGTGCCAACTACGAATTCGCGCTGGGCTTCATGGCGCTGAGCGGTGCCATCCTGTTCGGCCTGTCGCGCTCGCCGATCGGGCTCATCCTGCAGGCGAGCGGCCAGGACGCGGTCGAGACCGCGGCGCTGGGCTTCAACGTTGCCAAGCACAAGCTCGCCGCCTTCTGCGTCAGCGCATTCTTCTCCGGCACCGCCGGCGCGCTGATGATCTTCTACCTCGGCACCGCCTCGGTCGGCACGGTGGTCGACATCGCGGTCGGCGTGCAGGTCATCATCGCCGCCGTGCTCGGCGGCCGGCGCACCATCCTGGGCGCCGCGGTCGGCGCCATCTTCCTAATCCTGGCCGGCGAGGCGCTGCGCCCGCTGGGCGAACTCAGCACCTTCGTTGTCTCGGCCGTGGCTCTGGCCGTTATCCTGTTCTTTCCGAACGGCTTCATCGGCAGCCTGCTGCGCGTGGGAGAGCGGTCATGAACGCGCCCCTGCTCGAGGTTTCAGGCCTGACCAAGCGGTTCGGTGGCCTGGTTGCGGTCAAGGGCATCGGCTTCGACATCCACCCGGGCGAGATCCTGGGGCTGATCGGGCCGAACGGCTCGGGCAAATCGACCGTGATGAAGCTGATCATGGGCATCGAGCGGCCCAACGCCGGTGTGGTCAAGGTCGAGGGCGTCGACGTCGCCGGCTGGCCGTCGTACCGGATCGCCCGCCACGGCGTCGGCATCGTGTTCCAGCATTCCCGGCCGCTGCACCGCCAGACCGTGCTGGAAAATATCAAGCTGGCGCTGCTGCCCGACAGCCTGCTTCGGCTATTCGCCGATCCCAAGGTCGAAAGCCGGGCGATCGCGATCGCCGAACGGGTCGGCCTCGGCGCCGTGCTGCATCGCCGGCCGTCGACCCTGCCGTTCGCCGACCTGCGCCGCATGGAGCTGGCCAAAGCGATGGCGCGCGATCCCAAGATCGTGCTGGTCGACGAGCCGTTCGCCGGCCTCACCTCCGGCGAGGTCGAGGATTTCTCGAACCTGATCCGCACCTTCCGCGAGGAAGGCCGGGCGGTCCTGCTGGTCGACCATAACGTCAAGAGCGTGTCGGCCCTGGTCGACCGGGTGAAGGCGATGTACCTGGGCGAGCATATCGCCGAGGGCTCGGCCGAGGAGGTCATGCGCAACGAGACCGTGCGGCGCGTCTATCTGGGCGGCGCCATCACCACGGCGGCGCGGCCAGAGACGAGTTTCAAGGATGCCCAGCCCCTGCTGCAGGTCGACGCGATCGACGTGCACTACGGCAAGGCCCAGGCGCTCGAAAAAGTCTCGATCCATGTCCACGAGGGCGAGTTCGTCTCGATCGTCGGCCTGAATGGTGCCGGCAAGACCACTCTGTTCAACGCGATCTCGGGCCTGGTGCCCTACGCTGGCGCCATCCAGTGGGGCGGCACGGCGCTCGCCGGCCGCAGCCCCGCCATGATCGCGCGCGACGTCGGCATCGTGCAATGCCCGGAGACGCGCGAGCTGTTCGGCGACATGAGCGTGCGCGAGAACCTCGACCTGGGCGGGCAGCATCTGTCGAGGACCGAACGGCTGGAACGCACCGAATGGCTGTTCGAGCTGTTCCCGATCATCAAGGCCCGCCAGCCGCAGGCGGCCAAGACCCTGAGCGGCGGCGAGCAGCAGATGCTGGCGATCGCCCGCGCGCTGATGATGAAGCCGCGCCTGCTGATCCTCGACGAACCGACCCTGGGCCTGGCGCCGGTCATCCTGGAGCAATTGTCGAAGGCGCTGGAAAAGCTGCGGCAGACGACGTCGATCACCGTGCTGCTGGGCGAACAGAACGTCACCTTCGCCTTACCCCACGCAGACCGGGTCTATGTGCTGGAGCACGCCCGCATCATCTGGGAAGGCGACCCCGGCCGCTTCGCCAAGGAGGCCGGGGCGGGGCTGCTGTAGGGCCGCGGCCTTCTTTCGCCGGTCACGCGCAGGCGCTAGAGGATGTGGATATCTCGATTTACCTATCTCTTTAATGCTTGCGGCGGAAATCCTGGCCATTGTTCGGTAGGGCAGGCAGTTGGAGCTATCGGAGATGGTGCTTACTCCGTGTTGACCGGTGTTGGAGATGCTCTCAATTTTGTCGGGCGAAGCATAGGATTATCTGGCCAAGATGAAGTTGCACGTTCGGATCAAGAGGTAAATATCGCTACCGACGCAGCTGTGGAGAGTGCAAAGATTTTATACAATAGCGCTGATGCACGTGCCTTGGCTATGAAGGCTACTGAAGATGCCGCCAAGGCATATTTTGATGATGAACTACATAGATATTATATAGGTGGGAGGTTGGTTTTTGGTTTTGCAACTTCCTTAGGTCCAGTTGCAGCCATTGGTGATGGGGCCCATGCTCTACAGCAAGGGCATACCGCTATGGACGCACTCGTTCGGAGCATCGTAGGTAAGGGCGGTGGTTAGGATGAACTTCTCATCTGCCTTGAGCGAAAAATCCAAGAGGAAAATATTTTTTGTTCTTAATTTCTCTGCGTCTTTCTTGGTGAGTGCTGCCGCAGAGATTTTTCTTTGGAAGAGTAACTCATTAGGGTCAATTATTTATCCAATAATTCTCTATACATTAGGGAGCATTAGGTTTTTTCCACGAAATACGGACCTCAAGAAATCAATTTCTTATGGAGTTATATCTGGAGCGTCTGCGGTATTATTTATTTGGATTTTCAGAATATCTCTTTAATCAAGCATTGCCTGCAACGGTCGCGGGTGGAGCAATCGGAGTTGCGGAGGGCGGCCTTGTCTTGAACCTTGCCGGCCTTGCAGTTGGCGGTGTGATTATTGGTCTCACTCCCAGCTCTACGGCTAGCGATGACGTGCTGTGCGGTGACGGATGTAACTATGCTACTCACGATGACGAGGCGGACAGTCCGGACGACGTTCCAAAGTCAGATTTAAAGCCGCTTAGTAAGGGGGAAATAAAGATTCTTCAGGATAATGATATCGATCCTCATGACGTAGAATCTGGGTATGGCGATGGAGAGTCTGATCTATATAAAGATCGATCTGGAAATATTTACGTTGCGCCAAAGCGGGGCCAAGGGGTCGGCACAAATACTGGATTAAACATAAAGGATTTTCAATGATCTGGGGTTCTCCATGACTGGATCGGTTTATATTGCGGTGCATGTAAGAGATTTTGATGTGAGCATCTCGCGCATTTCGGAACTAATTGGCGTGTCTCCCACCAAAAGTTGGCTGTCAGGCGATATTGCAAAGAGAACGCGGCTGAAGAGAAAAAACAACAGTTGGGTTTTTGAGCGTAAATTCGACGGAGGTGTTGATATAGGAAGGGAGGCATTTGCTGTTTTGGAGTATTTATTTGACGGACTCGTTTTTTGTAGAGATTCTGTAAATTGTAATATTTTATTTAAGATTGCAATTTATGTGGAAATTGAAGAGAGACTTCCGTTTTGTCTGAGTGTTTCTACTATAGAAAAGCTTTCTAGATTAGAATCTGCGATAGATATTGATCTTTATCAAATCTAAGCCATCTCTTTAATGGGGATACGGTGACACTCCACTTAACTCTCTTCCGCCATGCCGGGCGCCGCGGCAAGGCTGAACGTTAGTCTCGGGAACGGAAGCCACCGGGCTTCGAGGAGGAAGGCGGGTCAAGCCATTGCGGCGTCTAGGGAAAACCGGTTCCGGTATGACCGATCGCGTCGGGGGAACTTAGGTATTCATTTCAATAGCCTGATACAGAAATTTCGTCATGCCCGGGCTTGACCCGGGCATCCACGCGCCTCCGCCTGAGCGCTGGTCTGCCATGGAATCACCTCGCCGTACCGCGTGGATGGCCGGGTCAAGCCCGGCCATGACGACAAAGAGGATAACCATGTGAAATAAAATGGAAAGATGCGTATATATCCTGGCGCGCAGGCGGGAATGACGATCGCGGACTTTTCTACCCCGCCCGGAATATGTAGCCCGCGCCATAGACCGTCTTGATGAATTCCGGCTGGCGCGGGTCGCGTTCGATCTTGCGGCGCAGTTGGACGATATGGGCGTCGATGCTGCGGTCGAATGGTTCCTTCGCGCCCTGGTCGGCCAGATCGAGGATCTGGTCGCGTGTCAGCACCCGGTTCGGGTGGGTGGCCAGCACCGACAGGATCGCGAATTGCGCGCTGGTCAGCGCGACCTGCGCCCCGTCACCGGCCAGGAGCGAGCGGGCGTCCAGATCCAGCTTCCAGGGACCGATGGCAACGATGCGGGACGGGCTCGCGCGGCGTCCGGTCCGTCGCAGTACCGTGCGCACGCGGGCCAGCAGCTCGCGGGGTTCGAACGGCTTGGCGACATAGTCGTCGGCACCCAGCTCCAGCCCTGTGGCCCGGTCGATCGGCTCGCCGCGGCCGGTCAGGATGATCACCGGCAGGTCGCGCTCGGCGCGGAGCGCCTTCAAGTGATCGAGCCCGTCTTCGCCCCGCAGGTTGAGATCGAGGATGACCAGGTCGATCGGTCTGGAACCCAGCAGCCGGCGCAGGTCGGCGCCGTCGGTCGCGGCCTCGACCCGAAAGCCGCCCGGCTCCAGGCAGCGGCGGACCAGGGTGCGGATGGCCGGGTCGTCGTCCAGCACCAGGATCTGCGCGTCGTCGCTCACGGGACGCGGTTCTGGTCGAGCGCGTCGCGCACGGCACGCGCCAGCTCGCGCGGGCCGAACGGCTTGGACAGGACCGGCCGGTCGCGCCAGTCGGCGCGCGCCATCGCCCGATCGGGATAGCCGGACATCAGCAGGACCCGGGTCTGGGGCAAACCGGTCTCGACCCTCGTCGCCAGATCCAGGCCGGAGACGCCGCCCGGCATCTCGATATCCGACAGCACCAGGCCGTAGTCGGCGCCGCCGTCGAGCAGGGCCATCGCCTGCTGGCCGTCCGTCGCCTCGGTGATGCGATAGCCGAGCCCTTCCAGGGTCCGGCGCACGAAGCCGCGCACCCGGACGTCGTCCTCGACCAGCAGCACCCGTTCGGTGCCGCCGAGCGCCTGAGCCACGGCAACGGGCGCTGCCGCCGACGCGGCCGTCGGCAGATGGCGCGGCAGGACCAGCTCGATGGTCGTGCCCTGGCCGACCGCGCTCCGGATCCGGGCGGCCCCGCCCGAGCGTCGGACGAAGCCGTAGACCATGCTGAGGCCGAGGCCGGTGCCGCCGCCGTCCGGCCCCTTGCTGGTGAAGAACGGCTCGAAGGCCCGCTCGCGGACGTCGGGCGGCATGCCGCAGCCGGTATCCGTGACGGTGACGATCAGATGGTCGCCCGGTGCCAGGTCGGGCTGATCCGGCGGCAGCGTCCGCGCTTCGACCCGGATGGTCAGGCGGCCGCCTTCGGGCATGGCATCGCGGCTGTTGTTGGTCATGTTCAGGAGCGCATTTTCCAGCTCGCTGCGATCCGCCTCGATCAGCCAATCCTCGCCGGCGAATTCGATCGCCAGCTCGATGTCGTCGCCCAGGGTGCGCGACAGCAGGGCGTGCATGTCGGCCACCACATGCTTTGGATCGTAGGTCTCGGGCGACAGCGGCTGGCGGCGCGAGAAGGACAGCAGGCGCTTCACCAGGTCGGCGCCGCGCCGGCTGGCGTCGAGCGCTTCGCCGATCATCTCGCCGGCTTCGCCGGGCAGCGGTCCCAGATCTTCGACCAGGGCCAGATTGCCCATGACGATGGTCAGCAGGTTGTTGAAATCATGGGCAAGCCCGCCGGTCAGCGCGCCGATCGCCTCCATCTTCTGGGCGTGGCGCAATGTCGCCTCGGCCTTGTTGCGCTCGACCACCTCGGCCTGCATGCGCCGGGTGGCGGCCTCCAGCTCTGCCATGCGGTCGCGCACCCGGTGCTCCAGGGTGTCGACGCTTTCCTGCAGCTTGTGCTCGGCCTTCTTGCGCTCGGTGATGTCGTTGTAGATCGTGACGAAGCCCAGCCCCGGGATCGGGTTGCCGCGGATCTCCAGCACGATGCCGTTCGGCCGGACCCGTTCGAAGCGGTGGGGCACGAATTTCAGCGCGATCTCGATCCGCTCGCGTACGAAGCTCTCGACGTCGACCGGCCCGTATTCGCCGCGCGCCGCGTTCCAGCGCGTCGCATCAGCCAGGGGCGAGCCGATGTAGGCGAGCGAGCGCGGCAGGTCGAGCAGGTCGAAGAAGCGCTGGTTCCAGGCGAGCAGGCGCAGCCGCTCGTCATAGACGGTGAAGCCCTCGCCCATGTATTCGACCGCCGCCTGCAGCACGGCGATGCGATCGTTCACCGGGAAGCGCGAGCCCGTGGGTTCCATCGCCGGGCTCAGCCTGCCCGGAACTGTGCGACCAGACGGCGGGCGATGGTCTCCGGGCCGTCGCCGTCCGGGCGATACCAGGCAAGCGTCCAGTTGAGCGCACCCAACAGCGCCAGCCGCAGGAACTGCCGGTCCTGGTGAGGGCCGAGCGGCAGGTCGGCGACCAGCGCGCGGAAGGTCTCCTCGTACCGGTCGCGCTGACGCACCAGCTCGGCGCGCACCGAACTGGCCGGGCTCGGCCAATCGGCGACGACGGCGGCGGCATAGCCGCTCTTGTCGAGCAGGGTGCCGAGGTGGGCCGCGGCGGCGCGTTCGAGACGGCGCCAAGGCTCGGTTTCAGGCGCGATCGCCGTCAGCACCGCCTGGAGCATCTGTTCCATGCCGATGGTATAGACCGCGACGAGCAGGTCCTCCTTCGAGGGGAAATGGTAATAGAGCGAGCCCGGCAGCATGCCGACCGCCGTGGCGATGTCGCGCATCGACGTGCTGTCGTAGCCGCGCGCGCCGAACAGCCGTGCGGCCTCGTCGAGCAGCAGGGTCCGCCGATTGTCCGGGCGGGCGAACCCGTCCGGCTGCAACATGGTGGCGCTCTTGGGTCGTCTCGACATGGGCGGCAAAGATCCGGACAGGCTCGAACTCGCCCGATCCTAAAGGAAGGTGACGGGTTTCGCACGAGAAGCGATGGGGCGCTGGTTCACGCGTCCGCGCTTACCCGCTTCACGATGTCGATCGCGCGGCGCAGCAGGGTTTCCGATGCTTCGGGGGTGCGGAACGCGGCATGGGCGGTCAGCGTCACGTTCGGCAGCCGGGTCAGCGGGTGATCGGCGGCGAGCGGCTCGCTCGCGAACACGTCCAGCCCGGCATGGCGCAGGTGGCCGCTTTCCAGTGCCGCGATCAGCGCCGCCTCGTCAACCAGCGCGCCGCGGGCCGTGTTGATGAGGATGGCACCGGGCTTGAGCCTGGCCAGCTCGGCCGCGCCCAGCAGGCCGCGGGTTTCGTCGTTCAACGCGATATGCAGCGACAGGACGTCGGCCTTGGCCAGCACGTCGTCACGGCTCAGCATCGGCACCGGCGCGTCCGGCACGGGTGAGCGGTTCCAGGCGACGACCTCCATGCCCAGGCCGCGCGCCATGCGGGCGACCTCCAGGCCGATGCCTCCCAGGCCGATCAGGCCCAGCACCTTGCCCTCGAGCTGCATGCCGCCCAGGGGCTGCCAGGTGCCGCGGCGCAGCGCCCCGTCCATGGCCGCGACCGAGCGGGCGGCGGCGAACAGCAGGGCGATGGTATGTTCGGCCACGGCGCGGTCACCGTACCCCTTGATGGTGTGCACCGTGATGCCGAGCGCTTTCAGGGCCGGGACGTCCATATAGCTGGCCGCGCCCACGCCCAGGAACACGACATGGCGCAGGTCCGGGCATTGCTTCATGACGTCGGTCGGCAGATGGGAATGATCGTCGATCAGTATCTGGTAGCCGGCGACGAGCGGCGGCAATTCACCAGGGGCTTGGGCGAGGTTGACCTGGATGGCCGGATCGTCGGCCCGACGCACGCGCCGGAACACCGGCTCCATCTGCGGATTGCAATCGATGAAAATCGTCTTCATGGAGCGGCTCCGGATCGGGCTCGAGGGTCGTTCGTAAATGCTGCAAACGATGCAGGGATAGCATCAATATTACAAAACCGCATTGCAGACATTCTGGTTGTTTCGAATGAAACCGAACGTGACGGTTGACAGCGAAAGCGCGATCGTGGAATTCATGATCGCATGATTTACCGGATCGCCAGCCTGCTTCGACTTTAAGACCCGACCTCTCGCGAGGGGTCGGGCCGTCGGTATGTCATCTGCTGGTCGTTAGAAGTTCCGGAACTTGTCATGTCCCTGTCTATGATTGTCGATCGTTTCCGATCTCGTCGCTCCGCGCGGGACGGTGCCTGGACCCAGTTCGAGCTCATTCGGCGACTTCGCGGCGGCCGCCGGGCCTGACGGCTGCCCGCGGCCGTAGCGCTGCCGTATTCGCGCCTTTCCTTCGACGCATCGCTGAGTTCGAGTTGATCCCATGTTGACCAATCCCTCCGCCAAATACCGCGCCTTCGCCCCCGTCACCCTGCCGGACCGCACCTGGCCGTCCAGGACCATCACCCAGGCGCCGGTCTGGCTGTCGACCGACCTGCGCGACGGCAACCAGGCCCTGATCGAGCCGATGGACGGCGAGCGCAAGCGCCGGTTCTTCGACCTGCTGGTCAAGTCCGGCTTCAAGGAGATCGAGGTCGGCTTTCCTTCGGCCTCGCAGACCGAATTCGATTTCGTGCGCGAGCTGATCGACGGCGACCGGATCCCCCAGGACGTCTGGATCCAGGTGCTGACCCAGGCCCGGCCGGAACTGATCGAGCGGACGTTCGAGGCGCTCAGGGGCGCGCCGCGCGCGATCGTGCATTTCTACGGCGCCACCGCCCCCAATTTCCGGCGCATCGTGTTCGGCCAGGACAAGGCCGGCACGGTGGCGCTCGCCGTCGCCGCCGCCAAGCAGATCAAGGAACTGGCCCAGAGCCGGCCAGAGACCGAGTGGCGCTTCGAATATTCGCCCGAAGTGTTCAGCGGCACCGAGCTCGATTTCGCGGTCGAGATCTGCGACGCGGTACTCGACGTCTATCAGCCGACGCCGGACCGGAAGGTCATCCTCAATCTGCCGGCCACGGTCGAGATGTCGACGCCCAACATCTACGCCGATCAGATCGAATGGTTCGGCCGCCATGTCGGCCGGCGCGACTCGGTATTGATCAGCGTGCATCCGCACAATGACCGGGGCACCGGCGTCGCCGCGGCCGAGCTGGCCGTCATGGCCGGCGCCGACCGGGTCGAGGGCTGCCTGTTCGGCAATGGCGAGCGCACCGGCAACGTCGACATCGTCACCCTGGCGCTCAACATGTACACCCAGGGCGTGGCGCCCGGCCTCGATTTCTCCGACATGCAGGGCGTGGTCAAGACGGTCGAATATTGCAACCAGCTGCCGGTCCATCCGCGCCATCCCTATGCCGGCGACTTGGTGTTCACCGCTTTCTCCGGCTCGCACCAGGATGCGATCAAGAAGGGCTTCGCCGATCTCGAAGGCCGCAACGACGAGCATTGGGAACTGCCGTACCTGCCGATCGACCCGGCCGACATCGGCTGTTCCTACGAGGCGGTCATCCGGGTCAACAGCCAGTCCGGCAAGGGCGGCGTCGCCTGGCTCTTGGAGCAGGACCGGGGCCTGAAGCTGCCGCGCCGGCTGCAGATGGCGTTCAGCAAGGTCGTGCAGGAAATCTCCGACCGGACCGGCAAGGAACAGACGGCTGCTGACATCTGGGACGCGTTCCGCAAGACCTATCATCTGGACGGAGAACCGCGGATCCAGCTGATCGACCATCAGGAAAGCGGCACGGCCAAGAACCGCACCATCGTCGCGCGCATCCGTCTCGACGGGCGTGAACGGTCGGTCACCGGCCACGGCAACGGCCCGATCTCGGCCTTCATCGACGCGATCCGCCAAGCCTGCGGCGTCCGGCTCGATCTGGTCGACTATCAGGAGCACACGCTGCGCGCCGGTGCCGATGCACAAGCCGCGTCCTACATCGAGTTCAAGGGCGCCGATGGAGCGACGATCTTCGGCGTCGGGCTCGACGAGGATATCGCGACCAGCTCGCTCAAGGCCGTGGCGAGTGCGGCGAATACCGCGCTGGGCGGCCGGTAACGAAGGGAGGCCTCGCTTCGGCGAGGCCTCGTCCTCAGCAGGTCTTGGCTCTGATGCACGCCTGGGCGATCAGAAGCTTCGCCCGAAAGCCCTGGATATAGTCGTAGGCGAAGACCACCGATCGCGTGCCGCGCCGCCCTTCCAGCCGGATATCGAACCCGCTGTTGAGGTGCGTTTGCAGATAGTCCGGCGGAAGATCGATGGCGACCTCTTCCGAGGCTTCCGTATACCGGGTGCTGTGTTCGTGGGTCAGCGCGTGGATTTTCAGCGGTCGAGCATTGGCATCGTTGGCCGCGATGAACTGAACGGGCGAATCGGGGCCGCTTTCGTGATAGTCGATCCAGGCCTCGATGATTTCGCCGTTGGGTTTGACCGTCGCGATGATGCGCTGGGTATTGATGTAGTCCGACTGGGTAATGCCGATCACGACGCCTTTGACATAGATCAGTCCCAGGTACTTATCGGGCTCGATCGTCGTCTGATTGGTCACATCTTGCAGGCTGTAGATATGTTCGGTGTGGGTGTGGCAGCCTGAAAGGAACAGCAGGGTCAGGGCGGCAAGCGGTCGCCGAACGTGCTTGAGCATGAACAACTCGTTTGGACAGTTACGCGAGCGGGTCGACGACCCTTTCACCTGAGATTGAATCAGATCTGTCGCAATCTGGTCAACCCCGAATTGTGCCCGACAGCAGGTCGGCGAGCGTCAGCGCCACGACCTTCGTCGCTTTGCGCAGATCCTCCAGGACCAGGTTCTCGTCGGCCCGATGGCCGTTCGCTTCCAGGAACGTCCGGGGGCCGGCGCCGTACAGGACCGAGGGGATGCCGGCGCCGCTGTAGAGACGTGCATCGGTATAGATCGGCACGCCGTCGGCCGGGATCGCCTCGCCCAGCACGGTCTGGGCATTGCGCTGCAGGGCGGCCACCAGCTTTTCCTGACCGGGCAGGGGCTGCAGCGGGCGCGCGAGCAGCACGCGGCGGATCCTGACCGTGATGCCGGGCAACGCCGCCGCCGCCGCTTCGATCGCGGCGATCAAGTCACGCTCGGCCGTCTCCGGAGTCTCCTCCGGAATCATGCGCCGGTCGACACGGAAGGTAACGAGGTCGGGCACGACATTGGTATTGATGCCGCCCTCGATCAGGCCCACCACCAGCGTCGGGTGGCCGATGCCCGGTACGTTCGACCTGGTCGCCTCGTAACCTTCGCGCAGGGCATAAAGGCTGGTCAGCAGGCTGGTCGCTGCCTCCAGCGCATCGACGCCGGTGTCGGGCCTGGCGGCATGGGCCGAGCGGCCTTCGACCCGCACTTCCAGGTGCAGGCAGCCATTGTGCGCGATCACGACATTGTAGGCGAAGCCGGCACTGATGACATAGTCGGGCTTGCTGAGGCCGGTCTCGATCAGCCGGCCGGGGCCGATCAGGCCGCCGACCTCTTCGTCGTAGGTAAAGTGCAGCTCGACCGTGCCCTGGAGCGTGGCGCCGCTTTCGACCAGCGCCTTGAGCGCGAAGGCATAGGTCGCGAAATCCGACTTGGACACGGCGACGCCCCGGCCATACATGCGACCGTCGCGGATCTCGGCACCATAAGGATCGCTCGACCAGCCCTCACCGGGTGCCACCACGTCGCCATGGGCATTGAGCGCAATCACCGGTCCCGGTCCAAAGCGATGGCGCACGATCAGGTTGGTGGCGCTCGTCATGCCGTTGGCCGCGACCGCATCGGCCGGTACCGGGTCGCGCTCGACCGTGAAGCCCAGGGCTTCGAGCATTCCCGCCGCGCGCTCGCCATGCGGGGCGCAGTCGCCGGGCGGATTGTCCGACGGCACCTTCACCAGCTCGGCCAGGAAGTCGACCGCCTGCGAATGGTGCCGGTCGACGTGGGCTGACAGAATGTTGACGAGATCGGACGTCACGGGCGGCTCCTCGGGTGGAAATCGCGGATGAAACGGGCGAGCACACGGGCGCCGGCTTCGGCATCCTCCGGCGTGATCGATTCCGCAGGATTATGGCTGATCCCGCCTCCGCAGCGGACGAAGATCATGGCGATGTCTGCGATGGCCGCGATGGCCATGCCGTCGTGGCCGGCGCCGCTCGGCAGGCTGCGCAACGCATGGCCCTCGCCCTCGATCGCGTCGCGGATCTGGTCGGCGAGCCAGGGCGCGCAAGGGACGGAGGCGGCATCATGGGTCTGGACCGCCGCGACCGTCACGCCGCGTCGCCGGGCGATCGCGTCGAAACCGGCGAGCAGGTCGGCCAGTGCCGCCCGCCGCCGCTCGTTGGCCGGCGAGCGCAGGTCGATGGTGAAGCGGGCCTCGCCCGGCACGACATTGACCGCGCCCGGTGCCACCTCGATCCGGCCGACCGTGGCGACCAGATCGGCCTCGGCCATGCCGCGCTGCTCGACCAGCAGCACGCATTCGGCGGCAGCGGCCAGCGCATCGCGCCGGTTCGCCATCGGCACGGTCCCGGCGTGGCCGGCCATGCCGGTGATCGTCACCGCAAGCCGAGAGGCGCCGCTGATGGCGGTGACGCAGCCGACGGCGAGCCCTTCGGCCTCCAGCACCGGTCCCTGTTCGATATGCAGTTCGACATAGGCGAGAAACGCGTCGGGGCGCCGCGACGCTTGCTCGATCCCGGCGGGGTCGAGGCCGAAGCGCGCCATAGCATCGGCCATGGTGGTGCCGTCCGCGTCGGCCCGGTCCAGCACCGTGCGGTCGAACGTGCCGGCCAGCGCGCGGCTGCCGAGCAGGGTGGCGCCGAACCGGGTGCCCTCCTCGTCGGCGAACCCGACGATCTCGATGGCGAACGGCAGGCGGATGTCGCGGTCGGCCAGGTCGGCGACGCAGGCGATGGCGCTGACGACGCCCAGCATGCCGTCGTACCGGCCGGCATCGACCACCGTATCCAGGTGGGAGCCGAGCAGCAGGGCCGGCAGGCCCGGCGTGACGCCTTCATAGCGGCCGATGACGTTGCCGATCGCGTCGCAGCGGACGTCCATGCCGGCGGCACGCATCCAGCTGCCGACCAGCGCATTGGCCCGGGCGTGCTCCGGGGTCAGGAACCGGCGGACCAGCGCGTCCGGCCGCTCGCTGATCGCGGCCAGTTCATCGAGCCGGGTCATCAAGCCGGCACCGTCGAGGGCGTTGCTCATAATTCGTCCAGATCCTCGTGCAGCGCCTCGATGCGGGCCGGGCGGCGCCAGCGGCGCTCCCTCGATCCAGCAGTGCCATTGCTGCCCGGTGATTGTCGAGGGGCAGCTGAAATCCCGGCGGCGAAATAGCGGTCGACGGACGGTCGCATTGCCGCGGGCGGCACGACCTGCCATTTTCGGCCTGTTCGATCAGGGGAAGCTCTCGTGTCATTCATCTCGTTCCGGGCAGCGGCGGTCCTGCTGTCCCTCCTGTCGATCGGCCCGTTCGCCCGGGCCGACGAGGGGATCGATCCGCGGTTCCTGACCCTGCTCAAGAGCGACGCCCATCGCGCCGCGGTGCTGAAGGTCGCGACCGAGCAGGCCCAGGGGCTGCCGACACCCTGCGCCAACACGACCTACCGGCCGGTCGGCGAGGTCGGCTTTTTCCTGCCGCCGCAATTCGACGGCGGCGGGCGCCTGACCCATGGCCTGTGGCGGGAGCAGGTGATCGCGGAGGGCTGCGGCACGATCGACCTGCTGAACGTGTTTTCGCTGGCCGATCCGACGGGCGAGCCGAAGCTGCTGGGCGGGCTGCCTGGTACGACCCGCGCGGATCTGGCGCTGCAGCGGGAGGGATTGCCGCTCGTCATGCACGGCCTGCCGAAGGAGGCGGCCGAGTGCCGCGACGTCCGGGCCGTCGATTCCGCCCTGTCGCCCGATGCACCGAAGGAGATGACCGCGCCGTGGAGGGAGGTCTGGACCGTGCTCGCCTGCGACAAGGCCTATCCGGTGCCGCTGCGCTTCACGCCGGGGGTCAACGGTGCGACGATCGCGCTCGACGTGCCGCCGCATTCCTGAGCGCCGTATCCGGGAGGACTCATGCCCGCCATCGCCATGGACCACTTCACCATCCTGACCGAGGATGTTGCCGCCACCGTCGCGTTCTACGGCGACATCCTGGAACTGGAGGCCGGACCGCGCCCGCCGTTCAATTTCCCCGGTGCCTGGCTTTATGGCGGCGGCCGGCCGATCCTGCACGTCGTCGGCGGGCGTGCCTTGCCGGACGATCCGCAAGGTGTGCTCGATCACATGGCGTTCAGCGCGACAGGCCTGCGCGAGACGATCCGCCGCCTGACCGCGCGAGACGTCCGTTTCGATCTGCAGCACCTGCCGGGCAGCACTTTGTGGCAGCTGTTCTTCTTCGATCCGAGCGGCGCCCGGGTCGAGTTGGATTTCCGTGGCGAGGAAGAGGCACCCGACGGCTGGGAGCCGACGCGGATCTAGCCCTCAGAGTTCCAGCTCCCAATTCTCGCCGACCAGGTCCTTGCCGAAGCTGTGGTGGGGCTCGCTGGCGATCAGGTGGAAGCCGGCCCGATCATAGATCGCGCGCGCCGCGGTCAGCACGTCGTTCGTCCAGAGCGTGATCCTGGCGTAGCCCCGCTCGCGGGCGAACGCGATGCATTCCTCGGTCAGCCGGCGCCCGAGGCCGAGGCCGCGCGCCGAGGGCTCGACCAGCAGCAACCGCAGCTTGGCGACCTCGTCGGACTGGCGCACCAGGAACACGGAGCCGACGATCTGGCCCCGGCGTTCCGCGATCCAGGCGTGCTCCCGGGTCGGGTCGAAATTCCGGATGAACTGCGCGCCGATCTCGGCGACCAGGGCCTCGAAGCTGTCGTCCCAGCCATATTCCTGGTGATAGAGCGCGCCATGGCGATGGGCGACCCAGCCGATATCGCCCGGCCGGTGGCTGCGAAGGCTGTAGGCTTCATCCGCCGTTTGGCCGAGCAGGGCCTCGATCTCCGCCATGGCGGCAGCAAGACGGCTTTGGGCGGTGCCGTTCAGCTTGGCCAGCATGGCCCCGATCTCGGCACTCGATCGTTCGTTGAGCGGTGCGAACGCCGTCCGGCCGCTGGCGGTCAGCGCCAGATGGCTTTGCCGCCCGTCCTCAGCCGAGCGGCGCTTCTCGACGAAGCCCTGGGTCTCGAAGCCGCGGATCATTCGGCTCAGGTATCCGGCATCGAGACCCAGGTCGCGGCTCAGTTCCGTCGCGGTCGCATCGGTCCGATGGGCCAGTTCATAGAGTACCCGCGATTCGGCAAGCGAGAACGGGCTGTCGAGCAATCCTTCCTGCAGCACACCGATCTGGCGCGTGTAGAAGCGATTGAAGCGGCGGATGGCGTCGACGCGGGCGGGATGGGTCATGTCCTGCTCTCCTCTGGCAGGACGGCAGGATCGCGGAGATATTTGACGGAGTCAACTATCTCCGCGATGGATCAGATTTCCAGGCGGAAACCGACCTCGATCACCTGCTTCTGCGGCAGGTGGAAATAGTCGGCAGCGCGCATCGACATGCGGTGCATGAAGTTGAATGCCTCCCACACCGGTGCGCTCAAGGCCGATTCCTTGGTGCGGCGGACCAGGCTTTCGTGGCCGACGTAGTAGTGCAGCGTGTCGCGGCAGAACTCGAGGCCCAGTTTGTGGCAGGCCCTCAATGCCGCCGGGATGTCGGCGCGTTGCATGAAGCCGATGCGCACGACGACCCGGTGGAAGCCGTGGCCCAGATCGTGGATTTCCAACCGCTCGGAGACCGGCACCCGCGGCCGGCGGGTCGGCACGACGGTCAGCAGGATGATGTTCTCGTGCAGGACCCGGTTGTGCTCGACGTGGTGCAGGATCATCGGCGAGGCGCGCTCGGACATGCGCGTCACGAACACGCCGCAGCCCGGCAGGCGGGCGATCAGCATGCCGTCGACCTGCTCGAGGAAGTCCGAGAAGGGCATCGATACTTCGCTGAGGCGCTTCTGCACCTCGATGTTGCCCAGCCGCCAGGACAGCATGATGAAGCAGACGCAGCCGCCGATCGCCAGCGGCAACCAGCCGCCTTCGGTCAGTTTGGTCGCGTTCGCGGCGAAGAAGGTGGCGTCGATGATCGCGAACACCAGGATTAGCGGCCAGGCGGCCATCGGCGGCCAGTGCCATTTGTCGCGCATGACCCGATAGAGCAGGATCGTGGTGATCAGCATGGTGCCGGACACGGCGATGCCGTAGGCCGAGGCCAGCGCATCGGAACTTTTGAACAGCACGACCACGATCAGGGTCGCGACCATCAGCAGCCAGTTGACCAGCGCGATATAGATCTGGCCGTAGGCATGGACCGAGGTCGGCACCACCGGCATGCGCGGCGACAGGCGCATCTGGATCGCCTGGCGCGTCAGCGAGAACACGCCGGAAATCAGCGCTTGGCTGGCGATGACCGTCGCCATCGCGGCGAGGGCGATCATCGGTGCCAAGGTCCAGGCCGGGACCATCTTGTAGAACGGATTGTCGACCGCTTCCGGATGGTCGAGCATCAGTGCGCCCTGACCGAAATAACACAGCACCAGGGCGGGCATGACCAGCCCGTACCAGGCGCGGCGAATGGCGGTGGCGCCGACGTGGCCCATGTCGGCGTAGAGCGCCTCTCCGCCGGTCAAGGCCAGGAACACCGCGCCGAACACGGCGAAGGATACCTTCGGGTCGTCGGCCAGGAAGATGATCGCCTGGCGCGGATCCAGCGCCCGCAGAATGCCCGGCGCGCGGATGATGCTGGAAATGCCGAACAAGGCGATCGCGACGAACCACAGGCACATGATCGGGCCGAACAGGCGGCCGATCTCGGCGGTGCCGCGGCGCTGGATCAGGAACAGGCCGATCAGGATCACCAGGGTCAGCGGAATGACCCAGGGCTCGAGCCCGGGCGCCACGACCTTGATGCCCTCCAACGCCGACAGCACCGAAATCGCCGGCGTGATGACGCCGTCGCCATAGAGCAATGCGGCGCCGGCGACGCCCAGCAGGACCAGCACCGGCAGGCGGCGCTTGACGTCGCCCTTGGCGATGACCAGCGACAGCAGCGCCAGGATGCCGCCCTCGCCCTCATTGTCGGCGCGCAACACAATGGCGACATATTTGAAGGCCACGATCAGGCTCAGTGCCCAGAACACCAGGCTGACGATGCCCAGTACGTCTTCCGGGGTCGGCAGGGCATGGCCGGTCGCCTTCAAGGCGACCTGCAGCGCATAGAGCGGCGAAGTGCCGATATCGCCGAACACGATGCCGAGCGCGGTCAGGGCCGCCAGCCACCAGGGGCCATGCTGGGTGTGGCCATGGCTATCCGCGTCCAGGGCGTGCAGTTCTTTGGCGGCCGCGGACTGGCCGGCGAGAGTATCGGTGCTCATGTGGATTCGCGATCCTCGGACGCACGGAAGGTGCTCGGCCGCGGCACGTTAGCGCCGGTGTGCGTCGCATCATAGTCCGTTCGTGCGTCTATTTCATTGCCCTAAACGGGCGCCATCGGTTCTTTTCTTGCGTCGTCTCGACACAGTGCGTTGTGTTCGCTCGAATTTCCCGAAGTTCCGTCAGCGTCGCCGGGCCAGCATCAGGCCGTCGCCGATCGGCAGCAGGCTCATGTCGACCCGCTCGTCCGCCTTGATTTTGGCATTGAGGGTGCGGAGCGCCAGAGTGTCCGGCTGCATGTCGGTCATGTCGGCGACGGCGCCGCTCCACAACATATTGTCGAGTGCCAGCACGCCACCCGGCCGAACCAGCTTCAGGCAGGCCTCGTAATAGGCGTCGTAGCTCGTCTTGTCGGCGTCGATGAAGGCCAGGTCGAAGCCGTCGGGCGCGAATGTCGTGAGCGTGTCGAGCGCCGGGCCCAGGTGCAGCGTGATCTTGTCGGCAATGCCGGCCTCGCCCCAATAGCGCCGGCCGACGTCGGTCCATTCGCGGTTGACGTCGCAGGCGTGAAGATGGCCGTCGGCTGGCAGGGCGCGCGCCATGGCGAGTGCCGAATAGCCGGTGAAGGTGCCGATCTCCAGCACCCGCCTGGCGCCCAGGAGACCGACCAGGAAGCCCAGGAACTGGCCCTGGTCAGGGCCGATCTGCATGCCGCCGTGCGGTATGGCGCTGGTTTCCGCGCGCAGGTCGGCCTGCAGGGCCGTCTCGCGTGTGCCCATCGCCACCACATAGGCGTCCGCCGCCTCGCCCCAGATCGTGATCCGCTTCGCCATCTGCGCTCTCCCGCTTGTCGCGGGCGGAGCTTAGTCGATCAGGATGCCATTCTCGAAGAACGGAAATGGCCCGGCCCAATCGCCGATCGCGGCGGTGTGGCTGACGAGGCCGGCCGAAGGTTCATACCAATGCAGCTGAAAGCCGGGGGGCTCGAGGCTGAAGGCCGACGGCGCGCCCGCCCGGATGTCGAGCGCCACGGAATGGGCGGTCGAGGGGGCGGTCGAGGCGAGCGTACCGGCGAACCGCGTCTGGATCGCCCGGTGCAGATGGCCGGACAGCACGCGTTCGACCCGGCCATGGCGCCCGATGACGGTGGCGAGGCCGGCCGCATCCTCCAGCCCGACCTTGTCCATATGGCCGATACCGGTGGCGAACGGCGGGTGGTGGACCGCGACGACGGTCGGCCGGTCCGGCTGTTCGGCGAGGCGCCGGTCGAGCCAATCGAGCTGGGCGGCGCCCAGCCGCCCGCCGCCCTGGCCGTCGATCAGGCTGTCGAGCGCCAGCAGGCGCAGTGGAAATTCCTCGATCGCATAGTGGATGGGGCCGTCGGTGCCGAGGTAGCGATGGTCGGGAAAGCCGGCGCGCAGCGGCCCGCGCGCATCATGGTTGCCGGGCATCAGGAACAAGGGCAGGCGGATCGGCGACAGGATCTCGCGCAGCAGGCCATATTCCTCCGGCCGGCCGGCGTCGACCAGGTCGCCGGTCACCAGGACGGCGTCCGGCACCTGCGGCAGGTCCAGCAGGGCCTGAACCGCGGTCTCCAGGCACTGCGCGGTATCGACCTTGCGATAGGCGAGCCGGCCGCGCGGCTTGATGTGCAGGTCGGTGATCTGGGCGAGCAGCATGGGCTATCTCCGGGCGAGCACGATGAGGGCGGCAGGGTGGAGCGCCAGGGTGACCGTCGTTCCGGGCGCGGGTGTCTCGCGCGCGCCGATATCGATCGTCAACAGGTGATCGCCCGCGACCGTGACCGCGAGCCGGGTCCGGTCGCCCAGGAATTGGGCGGCGCGCACCGTCGCGGTCAGGCGGCCTGGTCCGGCGCCGTCGCCGACGAGCGTCGCGGCATCGGGACGGACCACCACGTCGACCGGCCCGTCGCCGGCGGCCCAGGGCAGGGTGGCGCCCGCCACCGTCAGGATCCCGCCGGCGATCTCCCCCGGCAGAGGGCTGGTCGTGCCGATGAATTCGGCTACGAAACGATCAGCCGGCGCGAACCAGATGTCGCGCGGGCTGCCGATCTGGGCGATGCGGCCCTTGCTCATGACCACGATGCGGTCGCCCAGCGCCATCGCCTCGGCCTGGTCGTGGGTCACATAGACCGTGGTGATGCCCAGCCCGCGCAGCAGGCTGTCGATCTCGACGCGCAGCGACTCGCGCAGCTTGGCGTCGAGGGCCGTCAGCGGCTCGTCCAGCAGCAGCACGTCCGGCTTGACGGCGATGGCGCGGGCCAGGGCGACCCGCTGGCGCTGGCCGCCGGACAATTGACCGATCGCGCGATCCTGCAATTCGGCGATGCGCATCATGTCGAGCATGTCGCCGACCCGCCGGCGCCGCTCGGCCGTCGCCACGCCGCGGATCTTCAGACCATAGCCGATGTTCTGGGCCACGCTCATGTTCGGGAACAGGGCGTAGGATTGGAACACCATGCCGACGTTACGTCGCTCGATCGGCAGGTCGGTGACGTCGCGCGGACCGAAACGGACGCGGCCGCCGGGATCGGGCACCTCCAGCCCGGCGATCAGGCGCAGGGTCGTGGTCTTGCCGCAGCCCGACGGCCCCAGCAGCACCACGGTCTCGCCGGCGGTGATGTCGAGGTCGAGCGGCTCCAGCACCCGGGTCGCCCCATAATGCTTGGCGCAGGCGTCGAGGCGGATCGGCACGGTCATGACGGGTCCTGGGAAAGAGGCTTGGCGGTGCGCGGCCGCACCAGAAGCTGCAGCGCCACCAGCAGCGGCACGATCAGCACGAAGAAGACCAGCGTATAGGCGCTGCCGATCTCGAGCCGCAGCGAGGCATAGGCGTCGGCGAGCCCGACCGGAAGGGTCTTGGTCAGCGGCGTGTGCAGCAGCCAGGTCAGGTTGAACTCGCCGATCGACAGGGTGACGACCGTCAGCGCGCCGGCCAGGATGCCCGAGCGGCAATTGGGCAGCACCACGTCGAAGAACCGCCGGAAGAAGCCGGCGCCCAGGCTGGCGGCCCCTTCTTCGAGCGTGGCCAGATCGCTCGACGCCATCACCGCCAGCACGGCGCGGACCATGAAGGGCAGGGTGAACAGCACATGGCCGGCCAGGATGAACCAGGCGCTCTGCCGGAATCCGCCCCAGCCGTTGTAGGCGATGACCATGGCGAGCGCCAAGGCGAGGCCCGGCACGGCGACCGGCAGCACGAGGGCTTCCTCGGCGAGGCGGGCGAGCCGGCCGGGTGCGCGCGCCAGCCCATAGGCGGCCGGCACGCCGACCAGCAGGGTCGCGACCAGGCAGCCGAGCGCGATCTCGATCGACAGCAGGATCGCCGGCCAATAGAGCGTCAGCACCTGGCCGACCCAGTCGAGCGTCAGCCCGCTCTTCCACACGCCGGTGAAGATATTGCGGGTGACGCCGGCCAGCATGGACTGCAGGATCGGCACGCCGAGGAAGGCCGAGACCGCGAGCGTCAGGGCCAATTGCAGCCAAAATCCCAGAGTGCGGTTACGCATCGACGCTCACCCTGCTGCGGCCACGCCGGCGCCGGCGGCCGAACGGGCGAGCGCCAGGGCCGCCCAGGTGACGGCGCCCAACAGCAGGCTGAGGCCCGCGGCCGCGGCCAGGTTCACGCCGAGGGTGAATTCCGTGTAGATCACCATGGGCAGCACGTCGATCCGGGTCGCGAGCGTAAAGGCGGTGCCGAACGCGCCCATCGAGGTGGCGAAGGTGATGGCGCCCGCCGAGATGAGCGCCGGCTTCAGGCCGGGCAGGACGACATCGCGGAACACGCGCCAAGGCCGGGCGCCCAGGCTGCGCGCCGCCTCCTCCAATTGCGGATCCAGCTTTTCGGCCGACGCCATCACGGTCAGCACGACGCGCGGGATCGAGAAATAGACATAGCCCAGGAACAGGCCGGCCATGGAATAGGCGAACACGATCCGGTCGCCGCCCAGCAACTGCGACACCTGGCCGATCAGGCCCTGCCGCCCGGCGAGCAGGATCACCATGAAGCCGATGACCACCCCTGGAAACGCCAGCGGCAAGGTCAGGATCGAGACCAGCAGTGCCCGGCCGGGAAAGCGGTTGCGCGCCAGGAACAGGCCGGGAATGCCGCCCAGCACCAGGGTCGCCAGCGTGACGGCGATCGACAGCGCCAGGGTTTCGGCCAAGCTCGTCAGGTGGCGGGCGTCGGCCAGCGCAACGCCATAGCCGGCCCAGCCGTCCGGCCCCTCGCCGCCGGCGATGACCAGGCGGACGAGGGGCAGGACGAAGAAGGCCAGGAACACGAGCGCCGCGGGCAGGATCATCAGTCCCGCGATCATCCGGCCGCGCGGCGACGTCATGTCCAGCGCGCTTTCCGTTCGGATGACTTCATCCGAACGACGAGAATTCGCGCCAAACCAACACCCACAAACCGGGGTTCGATTGCCAGCAATCGGGCCACGGTTAGTGAACCTCGGCCTGGTAGCGGTCGCTGAACGCCTTCTGGGCGGTCGCGAGCGCTGCCAGATCGAGCGGCTTGGCGCGGGCATAGTCGCTGGCCGGCAGGAACTTGGCCGCCAGTTCCGGCGTCAGGGCCGCGGCGCGGACCGGACGCAGGTAGGCCTGCGCCCACAGCTGCTGGCCTTTCTCGGACAGCACGAAATCCAGCACCTTCTTGGCATTGGCCTCGTGCGGATCATGGGCGACCAGGGCCATGACATAGGGGAAGGTCACCGTGCCCTCGGTCGGGATGACGAACACGACTGGCGCATTGTCCTTGTACTTGGCGCGATAGGCGTCGAAGTCGTAGTCGAGCAGGATCGGAATCTCGCCTGACAGCACGCGCGCGTAGGCCGTCTGCTTCGGCACAATCGGGTCGTTCTTGGCCAGTTCCTTGAAATAGCCGATGGCCGGATCGTAATTCTTGGAGTTGCCGCCCAGCGCTTCGTTGACCGCGGTGGCGCCGACGAACCCCACGGCCGCGCTGGTCGGGTCCAGATATCCCACCATGCCCTTGTACTCGGGCTTCAGCAGGTCCTTCCAGGATTGCGGCACCGGCTTGCCGCCCAGCGCGTCCTTGTTGACCATGAAGCCCAAGGTGCCGCTATGGATGGTAAACCAGTAGCCGTCTGCATCCTTGAGGTCGGCAGGCAGCTCGTCGAAGCCCTTGGGCTTGTAGGCCTGTGTCAGGCCCTGTTCCTTGGCCTGGATGCCGACCTGCCCGCCCAGGTACAGCACGTCCGCGACCGGGTTGGCCTTTTCGGCGATCACCGCGGCGATCGCCTGGCCGCTGTTCTTGTTGTCGAACGGCACGGTGACGCCGGTCGCTTCCTTGATCGCCTTGATCTGGGAGGCCCAGTCGGCCCATTCCGGCGGGCAATTGTAGCAGATGGCGGTCTCGTCGGCGCGCGCCGGTCCCGCGACCTGGGTCAGGAGCGCGCCGGCGATGACCAGTGCGCTCAGGTTCTTGCTCAGCATGTTCGTCACTCCCCCTTTTTATCGATGGCGACGCGGCGCAGCGAGCCGCCGGGCCGCAGGTCGTATGGCAATAGGATCCGTTCGGCGGCCGCACCCTCGACGCGGTCCAGTAGATGCAGGAACGCACGGCGCCCCATCTCGCGGCTCGGTTGGACGATGGTCGCAAGGCTGGGCGCCATCAGCCGGCCGACCGCGATGCCGTCGAAGCCGACGACGGCGACCTCGTCCGGCACGTCGATGCCCGCCTCGCGCAGCAGCGTCATGACGCGCAGTGCCAGCAGGTCGGTCGAGCAGAACAGGCCGGTCGGCCGGGCCGGGCCGGTCAGCAGTCGGCGCGTGGCCGCATCCACCTCGGTCGCCTCGAAGCCCAGTTCGATGAGTGCCACCTCGGTCAGTTGGTGTTCGGCCAGGGCCTCGACGAAGCCGCGATAGCGCTGCTTCGATCGATCGGAAGCGGCGAACCGGCCGGCGATCATGGCCAATCGGTTGTGCCCCGCCGCGATCAGCGCGCGCGTCGCGTCGCGGCCGGCGGCGATATTGTCGATGGTCGCCGTAGCCCGATCTGTCCGATCCGGCTGGTTATAGACGAGCACGTAGGGCACGCCCTCCCGGTCGAGCCCGTCCAGCGTCACGCTCTGGTCGGCATCGGCTACGGTCAGCAGCAGGCCGCCGACCCGGTGGGACAGCAGATTGTCGATCGCCTCGCTCTCGCGCTCGGCCTCATAGGCGCTCGACGCGATCAGCACGGACCAGCCGGCTTCGCGCGCCGCATCCTGGATGCCGCCGACGCTTTCGGCGAAGACGGGATTGTCGAGGCTCGGCACCAGCACACCGACGGTCCGGCTGATGCCTGCCCGCAACTCCCGTCCGGTCCGGTTGGCGCGGAAACCCAGCGCCCGCACTGCCGCGCGAACCCGTTCGGCCGTCTCCGGCGCGATCGGCGCGCGACCGTTCAGCGCACGAGAGACAGTGGCGATCGACACGCCGGCCTCGGCCGCGACGTCGCGAATGGTTGGTCTGGAAGAGGCTGCCCGGTTCCGCATGAACGGCACTCTAGGGACTGGCGATGACGCTTCGATGACGAGATGGAAACGTTTACATGAAGGTGCGGCGCAGCAACAAGCAGGGCCGAGTTGCCGATTTTCCAGCGAATCGTTCTATTTTGTGAAATCGTTCGATCTAAACAATCAAATTTTAGAATGATCCGTCCGGGCCTATCTCTTCGTGGTGAACGACGCCCCCATCGGTCGTCGCACTTCAACGGAGGATGCCATGCCGCTCGTTCGCCTTTCATTCAATACCGGCAAGACCCAGGCCTGGCGCCAGGCGGTTTCCGACGCCGTGCAGCAGGCCATGATCGAGACCATCAACGTTCCGCCCACCGATCGCTTTCATGTCATGAGCGAGCACGCGCCGGGCTTTCTGATGATCGACCCGACCTATTTCGACGTCGCCCGGTCCGATGATCCCCTGATCGTGCAGATCACCTTCCGGTCCGGCCGGACCGACGATCAAAAGCGCGCGCTCTATCGCCGCTTGACCGAGCTGCTGGCCGAGAGCCCCGGCATCCGGCCGCAGGACGTCATGATCTCTCTGGTCGAGAACGCGCTGGTCGACTGGTCGTTCGGCGAAGGCGTCGCCCACTACGTTCCAGCCTGACGTCGGGGAACGCTTCATGATCGTCTTCATCACCGGGGCGACGGCGGGCTTCGGCGCCGCCGTCGCCCGCCGCTTCGCCCGGGAGGGCGCCCGGATCGTCGCGATCGGCCGGCGCGCCGATCGGCTGGCGTCGCTCGCCCACGAACTCGGCCCCAACCTGCTGCCCATGACGCTCGACATCCGCGACCGGGCAGCGGTCGGGCGGGCGGTCGCCGAGCTGCCCGACGGCTTCCGCGAGATCGACCTGCTGGTCAACAATGCCGGCCTGGCGCTGGGCCTCGATCCGGCACAGACGGCGTCGCTCGACGACTGGCAGACCATGATCGACACCAACGTCGCTGGCCTGGTGTCCGTGACCCATGCGGTGCTGCCCGGCATGGTGGCGCGCGACCGGGGCCACATCGTCAATCTGGGCTCCACGGCCGGCGCCTTTCCCTATCCGGGCGGCAATGTCTATGGCGCCACCAAGGCTTTCGTCCACCAGTTCAGCCTCAATCTGCGGGCCGACCTGCTGGGGAGCCAGGTGCGGGTGACCTGTATCGAACCGGGCCTGGTCGGCGGCACCGAATTCTCTGCCGTGCGGCTGGGCGACGGGGACAAGGCGGCAGCGGTCTATGCTGGAACGGACCCGCTGACACCTGACGATATCGCCGATTCGGTCCATTGGGTTGCGACTCGTCCAGGGCGAGTCAACGTCAACGTGCTGCAACTGATGCCCGTCTCCCAAGCCTTCGGGCCGTTGCCCGTCAAGCGGCAAAATCCCTAGGATTAATATCGAAGTACGGAGACTTGCTCTCGGTCGCGATGTCTGGTTTCAATCCCGGCAGCGCCTGCGTTCGTCCTACGCAGGCGTCCGAGGACAAGCAGATGTCGGATACGATGTTCCCGCAAGAGATTGACAGCGAAACCATCTTCACCGTCTGGCGTATCGATGCGCAGACCCAGCAGTTGCTGCAGGATGCCAGGCCACTCATCGTCACCGCGCTCGATGGGTTCGACGCGCGGATCGCAAGCCAGGAAAAGGGGCAGGCGACTGTCGCCGCCCTGCTGGCCAATGCCGCGGAACGCGCGAACGTCCTCGGCGCGCTGCGCCAGCATTGGGGCAATCTTTTCGGTCAGGGGCCCTCCGCGGACTGCCTGGTCCGCGCCGCCCAGATCGGGCGCCGGCATTTCGAGGTAGGGGTCAAGCCGCGCCATTATCTGGCGCTGTGCCAACTGCTGTCCAAGATCGTGACCGACGCGTTGCTGCAGGATGCGACGATCGACACGCCTCAGGCGGTCGACGCGGTCGGCCGGGTCGTCATGATGGATGCCGAGGTCGTGCTCGGTTCCTACTACGGCAGCTTGGCCGACCTGGTCAGCTACGAGGCCCATTCCGAGACCCGGACGCTCAAGGACCGGTTGAGCGTGCTCGAGGACATGGCGTTTCTCGACGCGCTGACCGGCCTGTTCAACCGGCGCTATTTCGACCGATCGATCGCCGTCGAGATCGCGCGGGCCAGCCGCGAACGGACGCCGCTCAGCCTGCTGATCTGCGACATAGACCGGTTCAAGGAGATCAACGACGGCTGGGGTCATTCGGCCGGGGACCGGGTGCTGAACGAACTGGCCGGCGTGCTGTCCGACATGGGGCGCAAGACCGATATCGTGACCCGGTTCGGCGGCGAGGAATTCTGTTTCCTGCTGCCCAACACCAAGGCCGAATTCGCCAAGCTGGTCGCCGAGCGGGTGCGGGCCAAGGTCGAAGCGGTGACGATCAAGCTCGAAAGCGGCGAGCCGCTCAGGGTCACTACCAGCATCGGCATCGGCATCTACAAGGCCGGGGATACGGCCGCCCAGCTGGTGCAGCGTGCGGACGAGGCGCTTTATCGCGCCAAAGGGCAGGGACGGAACTGCGTGTCCGAATAGATTGCGCGAAATCCGGGGGGATCTCATGAAGTTGTCGGCCCTGCTGCTCGCCGCTGCGCTGCTGGCTTCCTCCGCCTCTACCGCCTGTGCCGACTATCTACCGCCCAGGGAGGCGGACTGGGTCGCGAAAGACTTCAAGTTCCACACCGGCGAGACGCTGCCGGAAGTGCGGCTGCACTACACCACCCTCGGCGATCCTGCCGGCAAGCCCGTGCTGATCCTTCATGGCACGGCCGGGTCCGGCGGCGGCATGCTGACCCCGGCCTTTGCCGGCGAGCTGTTCGGCCCCGGCCAGCCGCTGGATGCGACCAGGTACTTCATCATCCTGCCCGATGCGCTCGGTGCCGGGAAATCGGCCAGGCCGTCCGACGGCCTGCGGGCGAAGTTTCCGCGCTACGACTATGACGACATGGTGCAGGCGCAATACCGGCTGGTGACCGAGGGTCTTGGCATCCATCATCTGAGGCTGGTGCTGGGCAATTCCATGGGCGGCATGCAGACCTGGATCTGGGGCATGACCCATGCCCAGTTCATGGACGCGCTGGTGCCGATGGCCTCGCAGCCGACCGCGATGGCCAGCCGGAACTGGATGATGCGGCGCATGCTGGTCGAAACGATCCGCCAGGATCCGGCCTGGAACGGCGGCAACTACACGACCCAGCCGCCGTCGCTCGGCATCGCCAACGTGTTCTTCGGCATCGCGACCAGCGGGGGAACCTTGGCCTATCAGGCGATGGCGCCGACCCGGGCACAGGCCGACAAGCTGGTCGACCAGCGCTTGGCCGCCCCGCCGCCGGCCGATGCCAACGACTTCCTCTACCAGTGGGAATCCTCGGCCGACTATGATCCGTCGCCCGGGCTCGAGCGGATCCAGGCACCGCTGCTTGCGATCAATTCCGCCGACGACGAGCGCAATCCGCCGGAGACCGGGTTGCTCGTCGATGCCATGAAACGGGTGAAGCACGGCCAGCTCCTGCTGATCCCGGCCAGCACCGAGACGCGCGGCCACGGCACCACGGCGCTCGCCAAATTCTGGAAGCAGCGGCTGCAGGATTTCCTGGCGAAGATTCCCTAGAGCGATCCTCGATCAAGCATGATCGAGGATCGCTCAGATGAGTCCATCGGAACGGAAAGCGCTCTAGGACGGCAGCAGGCCGCCCGCCATGAAGCCGCCGTCGACCACCAGCGTATGGCCCGTGACATAGCCGCTCTCGTCGCCCGCCAGATAGAGTGCCGCCGCCGCCACATCCTCCGGCGTGCCATAGCGGCCGAGCGGCGTGTGCCCTGTCCAGGCCTGCCGCTCGGCGGCGCTGTGCATGGCGGCGACCAGCGGCGTGTCGATCGGCCCGGGCGCGAGCGCGTTGACCCTGATGCCGTCGCCCGCCAACTCGATCGCCATCACTTCGGTCAGGGCCACGATGCCGCCCTTGGAGGCGCCATAGGCGGCGCGCCCGACATTGCCGCGCAGGCCGGAGACCGAGGCGATGTTGACGATGGCGCCGCCTCGGCCGCCGGCGATCATTGCCCGGGCAGCCGCCTGGCCCATCAGGAAGGTGCCGCGCAGGTTGATGGCCAGGATGCGGTCCAGCAGGGCAGCCGGCGTGTCGAGGAACGGCCGGCTCTGGCCGATGCCGGCGGAATTGACCAGCAGGTCGAGCCGCCCATGCCGGTCGACGGCCGCGTCGACCAGACGCCCGATCGAGGCTTCGTCGCCGACGTCGGTCTCGTGGAAATGCCCCGGCATGGTTCCGTCGGACGGTTTCAGGTCGGCGATGACCACCCGGGCGCCTTCGTCCGCGAAGCGGCGGGCGATGGCGGCGCCGATGCCGCTGGCCCCGCCGGTGACGATCGCGATCTTGCCGTCGAGCCGCATGGTTTCTCCTGCCGACCGGTTTCCTTCCGGCCATTGAACGGCCCATAATGCCGTCGATGCAAGGCAAGGGGAGGGAGGGCGCATGCCCAAAGTGATGAATCTCGGCCGGTTGCTGACCCAGGCGGCGGGACGCTGGCCGGACCGGGCCGGGCTGGTCCAAGGCGATCGGACCTGGTCCTGGAGCGAACTCGACCGGCGCACCGACGCCCTGGTCGCGGGTTTGCGCCGGCGCGGCGTCGGGGCGGGCGACCGGGTCATGATCCATGCCCGCAACGGCAATGCGATGTTCGAGAGCCTGTGGGCCGCGTTCAAGCTGGGCGCCGTGTGGGTCCCGACCAATTTCCGCCTGACTCCGCCGGAAGTGGCCTATCTGGCCGAGGCGAGCGGCGCCAAGGCGATGATCTACGACCGCGGGTTCGAGGACCATGCCGACGCCGCCTCGACGGCGCAATCGGCGTTGGGCCTGGTCCTGGCGATCGGCGAACCGCGCTTCGGCGAGCTGGCCTACGAGGATCTGGCGACGGCGCCGTTCGAGGCGGCCGAAGCGGAACCCGCCGAGGTCGAGTATGACGACACGCTCTGGTTCTTCTACACCTCCGGCACCACCGGCCGGCCCAAGGCGGCGATGCTGACCCATGGCCAGATGGCCTTCGTCGTGACCAACCACCTGGCCGACCTGATGCCGGGGCTGGACGACAGCCATGCCTCGCTGGTCATCGCGCCGCTCAGCCATGGCGCCGGCATCCATGCCCTGGCCCAGGTCGCACGCGGCGCCAAGAGCGTGCTGCTGTCGTCGGACCGGTTCGACGGGGCCGAGGCCTGGCAGCTGATCGAGCGCCATCGGATCACCAACATGTTCACCGTACCCAGCATCCTCACCATGCTGGTCGACCATCCGATGGTCGACGAGGTCGATCACGCGTCGCTGCGCCACGTGATCTATGCCGGCGCGCCGATGTATCGGACCGACCAGAAGCGGGCGCTCGAAAAGCTGGGGCCGGTCATCGTGCAATATTACGGGCTGGGCGAGGTGACGGGGAACATCACGGTGCTGGCGCCTGCGCTGCATTCCCTCGACGACGCCGCGAGCCCGGCACCGATTGCCAGCTGCGGCGTCGCGCGCACCGGCATGGAGATCGGCATTCTCGATGGCGACGGCCGTCGCCTGCCGGCCGGGACGAGCGGCGAGATCTGCGTGCGCGGGCCGGCGGTGTTCAAGGGCTACTTCGACAATCCCGCGGCCAACGAAAAAGCGTTCGCCCATGGCTGGTTCCACACCGGCGACCTGGGCCTGCTCGACAGCCGGGGCTTCCTCACCATCACCGGCCGGGCGTCGGACATGTATATCTCCGGCGGGTCGAACATCTATCCGCGCGAAATCGAGGAGCTGCTGTTGACCCATCCCGCCGTCGCCGAGGCCGCGGTCGTGGGATTGCCCCATGCGAAATGGGGCGAGGCGGGCATCGCGGTGCTGGTGCTGCGCCCCGGCACCCGGGCGGACGCGCCGGAGATCCTGGCCTTCCTCGACGGCCGGCTCGCGCGCTACAAGCGGCCGGCCCGGGTGGTGTTCTGGGACGAGCTGCCGAAATCGGGCTATGGCAAGGTGCCGAAGGCTCTGGTCAGGCAACATCTGGTCGAGCGCGGCGAAGACCGGCTCGACCAGGCACTCTCCTAGAATCGCTGCGACAGGCCGATATATGGGTTGAGATCCGGCGCTGCGCGGTTGAACCCGACATTGATGCCGGCATCGATCTGCAGGGTCGGCGTGATGAGATAGCTGAGTCCGGCGTCGGCAGTATAGATGTCCGGCGTGAACCGGTCCGTGCCGTTCTGGGCGTAGAGCTCGACCGCGCCGGACAGGTTGCCGACGATCGCGTGGCTGACCGACACGAGATTGATGAAATTCGCATGGCGGCCGCTGTCGTTGGCGTTCTTCAGCGCATCGAATTCGGTCTGCAGCGACAAGGTCCAGTCGTCCGGCAGGTTGATCGCCAGCGGCACGATCAGGCCGCCCTCCACCAGGTTGTTGCCGAGGCCGGCGGCGCCGGTCGGCAGCTTGACCCAGGGCACCAGCGCCAGTGCATAGGTGCCGCCATCGTTGCCCAGCACGTTGACCTTGAGCTTGGTCACCAGGTCGCCGAAGCCCTCGCCGTGGTTGATGCGCTGTCCGGCCATGCGGTCGTCGCTGCGCGTCCAGGCATAGCCGGTGACACCCAGCTCGGCCTCGATGTCGTTGGTCAGGCCCAGCTTCAGCACCGGGTCGGCCGTTACGAGTGAACGGGTCGTGACGTCGCCGGCGCTCGAGCGGTCGTAGGTATAGTTGAAGAGGTCGGTCTCATATTGGAAGTGGCCGGCATCGATCGTGTAGGGGCTGGTGCCCTTGTTCGGCCGATCGGTGTTGAACGACCGCAGCTGGTCGTCCGGCGTCGGGTTGAGCAGCGTGTATCCGCTCTTGTCCGGCGTTTCCGCCGGGGCGTCGTCGGCGCGGGCGGCGGTCGTCAGCATCAGGGCGAGGCCCAGGGCGGCGACCACCGGCGGGGCAGCGGTGCAGAAGGTCATCATGTCTCTCGAAAGGCGCCAAGGGTGAAGGCGGTCAGAGAAGACGTCCGCGTCCCATGAAAAATCCATACCGATCGATTTCCCGAACCATCAAAAGCCCATGTAAACCGCGCGGCAGGCGTTTCGTGGTTTTTATGAGTTTTTGATTCCCGGCCGCCAAAGCCCGTCTCGATTTTTCACGGGCTGCGGGATTACTCCAGATCCTGGCATTTCATGACCGCCCCCATGGCGGCCTCGTGTCCAAGGCGGAGTCCTCAACCGACATGTTCGATGCGATCTGGCTGGCCCTGACCCTGGGCCTTTTCGGCGTTGGCCTCGCTTACCTCGCGGCCTGCGACCGCGTGTAGGAGCCACCCAATGCTGTTCGACTACATCCTCGGCGGCGTCGTCTCGGTCGGCCTTCTCGGCTACCTGGTCTACGCGCTGATCCATCCCGAGCGCTTCTAAGGAAGCCGGCGCATGACCTTCAACGGTATCTTCCAGATCGCGGTCTTTTGCATCGTGATCGTCGCGCTGACCCGGCCGCTGGGCGGCTACATGGTCCGCGTGTTCAAGGGCGAGAAGACTTTGCTCTCGCCGATCTTCCGCCCCGTCGAGGGCATCCTCTACAAGCTGGCCGGCGTCGATCCGGACGCCGAGCAGGATTGGCTGGTCTATGGCGCCGCCATGCTGCTGTTCAGTCTGGCGGGCGCCCTGTCGCTCTACGGGCTGATGCGCTTCCAGGACGTGCTGCCGCTCAACCCGCAGGGGCTGGCGGCGCTGACGCCGGACCTGTCGCTCAACACCGCGATCAGCTTCGTCACCAACACGAACTGGCAGAGCTATTCCGGCGAAAGCACCATGAGCTACCTGACCCAGATGCTGGGTCTGACGGTGCATAATTTCGTCTCGGCCGCGACCGGCGTGGCGCTCGCCATGGCGCTGATCCGCGGCTTCGCCCGACGGTCTTCCAGGACGATCGGCAATTTCTGGGTCGATATGACCCGCTGCACGCTCTATCTGCTGCTGCCGATCGCGTTCGTCTATGCGCTGGTCCTGGTCTGGCAAGGCGTGCCGCAGACACTCGGCGCCTATGTCGATGCGACCACGCTCGAGGGTGCCAAGCAGACCATCGCCATCGGCCCGGTCGCCTCGCAGGAGGCGATCAAGATGCTCGGCACCAATGGTGGCGGCTTCTTCAACGCGAACTCGGCGCATCCGTTCGAAAACCCGAGCGCGCTCACCAACTTCCTGCAGATGGTGTCGATCTTCTCGATCGGCGCCGCGCTCACCAATGTGTTCGGCCGCATGGTCGGCGCGGAAAGGCAGGGCTGGGCGATCTTCGGCGTGATGGGCCTGTTGTTCCTGGCCGGCGTCGCGGTGATCTACCCGATCGAGGCCGGCGGCAATCCCAATTTCACCGCCCTCGGCATCGACCAGCATGCCAGCCTGCTGCAGGCCGGCGGCAATATGGAAGGCAAGGAAGTCCGCTTCGGCATCGCCAACTCGGCGCTGTTCGCCACGGTCACGACCGACGCGTCGTGCGGTGCCGTCAACGCCATGCACGACAGCTTCATGCCGTTGGCCGGCATGATCCCGATGATCAACATCCAGCTGGGCGAGATCATCTTCGGCGGCGTCGGCTCCGGTCTCTACGGCATGCTGCTGTTCGCCATCGTCGCGGTCTTCGTGGCCGGGCTGATGGTCGGCCGCACGCCCGAATACCTGGGCAAGAAGATCGAGGCGCGCGAGGTCAAGATGGCGATGCTGGCCATCCTGATCCTGCCGCTGTCGATCCTGGGCTTCTCGGCCGTGGCATCCGTGCTGCCCGACACGGCGCTGGTCGGCCTCAACAATGCCGGCCCGCACGGCTTCTCCGAGGTGCTCTACGCCTATACCTCGGCGACCGGCAACAACGGCAGCGCGTTCGCCGGCCTCAGCGCCAACACGATCTTCTGGAACGTCACCTTGGCGATCGCGATGTTCGTCGGCCGCTTCCTGTTCATCGTGCCGATGCTGGCGGTGGCGGGCTCCCTCGGCGCCAAGAAGATCGTGCCGCCCTCGGCCGGCACCTTCCCGACCGACGGCCCGCTGTTCGTAGGATTGCTGATCGGCGTCATCTTGATCGTCGGCGGTCTCACCTTCTTCCCGGCACTGGCGCTCGGTCCCGTGGTCGAGCATCTGGCCCTGTCGGCCGGCAGCCTGTTTTAGCCCGGAGCATAAATCATGTCCCAACTCGCTCTCGGTCCCAGCGACGCGGCGCATAAGAAGCGCGCCATCTCGCTGTTCGATTCCGCCATCCTCGCGCCGGCGATCGGAGATTCTTTCCGAAAGCTCGATCCGCGCACCCTGTGCCGCAATCCCGTGATGTTCGTGGTCGAGGTGGTGGCGGCCCTGACGACCGTCCTGCTGGTCCGCGACCTGGTCATGGGCACCGGCCACATCCTGTTCGAAAGTCAGATCGCGCTCTGGCTCTGGTTCACCGTGCTGTTCGCCAACTTCGCCGAAGCCGTCGCCGAAGGGCGCGGCAAGGCGCAGGCCGATGCGCTGCGCAAGACGCGCACCGAGACCATGGCGAAGAAGCTCGCCAGCGCCGATGCCAAGACCTTCGCCTCGGTGCCCGGCCTCAGCCTCAAGGCCGGCGATTTCGTGCTGTGCGACGCCGGCGACCTGATCCCGTCCGACGGCGAGGTGATCGAGGGCGTCGCCTCGGTCGACGAAAGCGCCATCACCGGCGAATCGGCGCCGGTCATCCGCGAATCCGGCGGCGACCGCTCGGCGGTCACCGGCGGCACCCGGGTGCTGTCGGACCATATCAAGGTGCGTATCACCGCCAGCCAGGGCTCGACCTTCCTCGACCGCATGATCGCGCTGGTCGAGGGTGCCCAACGCCAGAAGACGCCGAACGAAATCGCGCTCAACATCCTGCTGATCGGCATGACGATCATTTTCGTGCTGGCGACGGTGACGATCCCCAGCTTCGCGGCCTACAGCGGCGGCGCGGTCTCGGTCGTGGTGCTGGTCGCGCTGTTCGTGACCCTGATCCCGACCACGATCGGCGCGCTGCTGTCGGCCATCGGCATCGCCGGCATGGACCGGCTGGTGAAGTTCAACGTGCTGGCCATGTCCGGCCGCGCGGTCGAGGCCGCGGGCGACGTCGATACCCTGCTGCTCGACAAGACCGGCACGATCACGCTGGGCAATCGCGTCGCAACCGAACTGGTCGCCATGCCCGGCGTGTCGGAGCGCGACCTGGCCGATGCCGCGCAATTGTCCTCGCTGTCGGACGAAACGCCGGAAGGCCGCTCGGTCGTGGTGCTGGCCAAGGAGAAATACGGCATCCGGGCGCGCGAGATGGCGCCGCTGAACGCGAATTTCATCCCATTCTCGGCCCAGACCCGGATGAGCGGCGTCGATGTCGAAGGCAGTTCGATCCGCAAGGGCGCCGTCGATGCCATCATCGCCTATGCCCGCGAGGTCAACCGCAACCCGAACCTGGCCTTTCCGAAGGAACTGACCGACGCGACGGAGCGGATCGCCAAAGCCGGCGGCACGCCGCTCGCCGTCGCCAAGGACGGGCGCGTGCTGGGCGTCATCCACCTGAAGGACGTGGTCAAGGGCGGCATCCGCGAGCGGTTCGCCGAGCTCAGGCAGATGGGCATCCGCACGGTGATGATCACCGGCGACAACCCGCTGACCGCTGCCGCCATCGCCGCCGAATCCGGGGTCGACGATTTCCTGGCCCAGGCGACGCCGGAAGCGAAGCTGAAGCTGATCCGCGACGAACAGGCCAAGGGCAAGCTGGTCGCCATGTGCGGCGACGGCACCAACGACGCGCCCGCCCTGGCCCAGGCCGACGTCGGCGTCGCGATGCAGACCGGCACGGTGGCGGCCCGCGAGGCCGGCAACATGGTCGATCTGGACAGCGATCCGACCAAGCTGATCGAGATCGTCGGCATCGGCAAGCAGCTGCTGATGACCCGCGGCGCGCTCACGACCTTCTCGATCGCGAACGACGTGGCGAAGTATTTCGCCATCATTCCGGCCATGTTCATCGCCTTCTACCCGCAGCTCCAGGCGCTGAACGTGATGAACCTCAAGACGCCGGAAAGCGCCATCCTGTCGGCGATCATCTTCAACGCGCTCATCATCATCGCGCTGATCCCGCTGTCGCTCAGGGGCGTGCAATACCGGCCGCAATCGGCCTCGCGCCTGCTGGCCCGCAACGTGCTGATCTACGGCATCGGCGGCGTCGTCGTGCCGTTCATCGGCATCAAACTCATCGACGTGCTCGTCACCTCGATCGGCCTCATCTAAGGAATCCCGCCATGTTGAAGGAAATCCGCCCGGCCATCGTGATGATCGTGCTGTTGAGTGCCATCACCGGCGTCGCCTATCCCTATGCCGTGACCGGTGCCGCCCGGGTGCTGTTCCCGCACCAGGCAGCGGGCAGCCTGATCGAACGGGACGGCAAGGTCGTGGGGTCTCGGCTGATCGGCCAGAATTTCACGGGCGATCAATATTTCCACGGCCGCCCGTCGGCGACCAACGATACGGATCCGAACGATGCGACCAAGACCGTCCCCGTGCCGTACAAGGCCGACGCCTCGACCGGATCCAACTATGGCCCGACCTCGCAGGCGCTGATCGACCGGGTCAAGGGTGACGTCGCGACGCTCAAGGACGGCGGCGACGCGGCCGTGCCGGTCGACCTTGTGACCAGCTCGGCGTCGGGGCTCGATCCGGACGTGACCCCGGCCGGCGCGCTATTCCAGGTCGAGCGGGTTGCCAAGGCGCGCAACCTGCCCGTGGACCAGGTCAAGGCGCTGGTCGAGGCTCATGTCGAGGGCCGGGCGGGCGGTGTATTGGGCGAATCGCGCGTCAACGTTCTGGAGCTCAATCTCGCGCTCGACGCCCCCAAATAGAATGGAGATCCAGCGTTCCACGATCGCAGGAACGTCGAGATCACGCGCTCGACGCCCCCAAATAGAATGGAGATCCAGCGATCCCCTCGCGGTAACGTGATTCGTCTTTGGAACCGCGCAGCCTAACTCTACCGTTCATGCGTTGAACGAACGGCGCGTTCGGTCTCCGGGCGCGCCGTCCTTGTTGGATGAAGCATGACGGCGTCGACGATCCCGATGACCAGGCCGGCGAAGGTTCGCGATCCGCGGCTCGATTTCTTCCGCGGGATCGCGATGTTCGTGATCCTGGTCAGCCACACCCGAAACGACTGGCTGTCGGACTGGATTCCGGCGCGCTTCGGCCTGTCCGACGCGGCGGCCATGTTCGTGTTCGTCTCGGGCTATGCCGGCGGCCTCGCCTTCGGCGGCGTCTATAGGCGGTCCGGCTGGCCGCTCGGCACGGCGCGCATCGCGCTCAGGATCTGGCAGCTCTATATCGCCCAGCTGGCGATCGTGATCGTCGTGGCGGCCGTGGCGGTGGCGGCCAACCAGCTCATCCCGGGCGAGGATGACTATCGCTCTATCCTGCAGCTGGACCAGCTGTTCGCCGATCCGTCGCGCGCCCTGCTGGGCATCGTTACGCTGACCTACGTGCCGCACTATCTCGACATCCTGCCGGTCTACATGGTCGTGCTGTCGCTGGTGCCGATCGCGATCCTGCTGGCCCGGTTCGTCCATCCGCTGGCAGTGCTCGGCGCCTCGATCGCATTGTGGGCGGCCGCCAACTTCTACGGTTGGAACCTGCCGGGCGACGCGAGCGAGCCACGCGGCTGGTTCTTCGACCCGTTCTGCTGGCAGATCCTGTTCTTCACCGGCTTCTCGCTATCGATGAAGTGGCTGCGGCCGCCGCCCGCCGACCGGCGCCTGTTCCGGGCCTGCGTCGCCTATATCCTGTTCGGCATCGCCGTCACCGTGCCGGCGATCTACCAGGCCGTTCCGGGGCTCGACGCGGCCCAGGGCTGGATCGTCGACCATGCCGACAAGACGTTCCTCGACCCGCTGCAGATCCTGCATTTCTTCGCGACCGCCTATGTCGCGGTCTATGTGCTGATCGACCGGCTACACCTGATCCAGCATGATTATGTCCGGCCGATGGTGAAGTGCGGCCAGCAGGCGCTGTCGCTGTTCCTGGTCGGCATCGTTCTGGCCGACCTCGGCGGCATGGCGTTCGACCGGCTGGGCACCGGCCTCGGCGCGCAGCTGCTGGTCAACGGCGTTTGCTTTGCCGTCCTGTTCGCGATCGCTTACGGCGTCAGCTGGCTCAAATCGGCACCCTGGGCCAAACCCCGCCCGGTACCGGCGCCGGTCAAGGCAGTCGAGCCGCCCGCCCAATCCCGCACCGCGATCCTGCCTTCGGTTTCCGCCCGCTGACCGCTACACTTGGATCCTGTCTCTGGAGGAGCGGACGGCATGGGGGCGGCTCGGATCATCGTCATGGGCGTCGAGCTCTACGGCCTCGTAGGGATCGCCGTGGCCGTGGGCTTCGTCACGCTGGGCATTCTTCGCGCCATGCCCCATGCCGGCCCGGTGACCTGGGGCGCGCGCGTCCTGCTGTTTCCGGGGGCAATGGTGCTATGGCCCTGGGTGCTGCGCCGCTGGCTCGCGGGCGGCATGGCATGAGGCGACCGCATCGTCGCTGGCACCGGCGGATCTGGCTGGTGCTGCCCTGGCTCGTCGGCGCCGTCCTGGTGGCGGCGCTCGTCCTCAGACCGGCCGCACCGCTCGGCGCCGGGCCGCTGGTCAGCGGCAGCGCGCGATGAGCGCCGGCTTTCGCGCCATCCAGTGGAACCGGCACAAGCAGGTCTACGACCTGCTGCTGGTGGTCGGCATCCTGCTGTATCTGACGGGATTTTCCCTGCTGGCGCCGCGGCTGATGCCGTCCGACCATCCGGTCACGCCGGAGATCCTGCGCACCCGCGCGTTCGGCAGCTGCGGCCTCACGATGCTGACCCTGATCCTGGCGATCGGGCCGCTCGCCAGGCTCGACCGGCGCTTCCTGCCGCTGCTCTACAACCGCCGGCACTTCGGCGTGGCGACCTGCCTGGTCGGCCTTGTCCATGCCTGGTCGGCGATCGACTGGTACCATGGCGCAGGGCGGCTGTCGGCGCTGGTCTCGGTGCTGTGGAGCAACGGGAACTACGGCAGTCTGGTGGGATTTCCGTTTGAGGCGCTGGGTCTGGCGGCGCTCGCGATCCTGGTGGTGATGGCCGTCACCAGCCATGATTTCTGGCTGGCCTTCCTGACGCCGCCTGTCTGGAAGGCGATCCATATGGCGGTCTATGCCGCCTTCGGCCTGCTGATCCTGCATGTGGCGCTGGGCGTCATGCAATCGGAACGGTCGCCCGTCATTCCGGTCCTGCTCGGCGCGGCCGTCGCGGTTCTGGGGGCGTTGCATGCCGTGGCGGGGCGGCGCGAGAGAATGCGCGACGAGCGGCCGGCGGGCGCCGATGCGGTCGGCTGGCTGCGCGTCGGGATGATCGACGATCTGCTGGCCAACCTGCCCGACGGGCGCGCGCGGATCGTCGTCCCGCCGGACGGCGAGCGGATCGCCGTGTTCCGCAACGGCGCCACGCTGTCGGCCATCGTCAATGTCTGCGCCCATCAGAACGGGCCGCTGGGCGAGGGCCGGATTATCGACGGCTGCGTGACCTGCCCGTGGCATGGGTTCCAGTTCCGGCCGGAGGACGGCTGCGCGCCGGCTCCGTTCACCGACAAGATCGCGACCTATCGCCTGAAGCGCGATGGGGAGACCGTGCTGGTCGATCCGCGGCCCCTGCCGCCGGGCACCCGCGTCGAACCGTTGGCGCTGGGAGCGCTCCATGGCTGACCGCGACCCGCCATTCTATGTCGGCTACCTGAAGTTGCCACGGGGCTTGAAAGGGTTTTTGGTCGCCGTGCTGTTGATCCTGGCCGTGGGCGACATCGCGCTCGCCGTCCTGGTCTTCGGCGCACAACGGCCGCATGCGACCGGCGACTGGGGTGCCGGCGGCGAGGTCGCCTTTGTGGGCCAGTTTCAAGCGAAGCCTTATCCGCTGCTGCGCCTGTTCGCGACCGGCGGCGCACCGGCCCATGCGGTGCTGCTGGTCGGCGAGGGCAAGGTCGGGGCGCCGGCCGGACTCGACGACCTGGACGGCGCCATGGTCGAGGTCCGCGGCTACCCGATCCGGCGCGGCGACCTCATCGTGCTGCAACTCGACCAGGTGCCGGTTCGGCAGGATGGGTCGCGGATGGATCCGCTGCCGGTGGCGGCGTCCGAACCGGCGACGCTCGAGGGCGAAGTCGTCGATTCGAAATGCTACGCTGGCGCCATGAACCCGGGGGAGGGCAAGGCTCATGAAGCGTGCGGCTCGTTCTGTCTCTATGGTGGCATCCCGGCCCTGTTCGTCGCCCGGGCCGACGACGGAGCGCTCCGATGGTATCTGATGGCGGCGCCCGACGGCGGCCCGATCGGCGACGAGGCACGGGCCCTGGTCGGGCGGCGGGTTCGCCTGGCCGGGACCGTTTCGCGTGGCGACGGGCTGGCGATCTTCTCGGTGGCGCCCGACCGGCTGGCCGCCAACTGATGCGCGCGCTGCTGGCCGTGCTGCTGGCGCTGGTCGCGGTGCCGGCGCTGGCGGCCCAGCCGTCGCAGATCCTGCGGACGGCTGAGGCGCCAAGCCCGGCGCTCGGCCATCCGCTGGGCTTCGTGCTCTATCTGCCGCCCGGCTATGACGGGACGCAGGCGCGACTGCCGGTCATCTACCTGCTGCATGGGGCGCAGGCCTCCGCGATCGACTGGGTCGACCAGGGCCATCTCCGGGAGATCGCCGACCGGCTGATCGCCAGCCACCGCCTGCCGCCGACCATCATCGTCATGCCCGAGGGCGGGCCCAATTCCTGGTACATGGATGCGCCGGGCGATGGGTCGGGCAATGTCGCAACCGCGATCGAACAGGACCTGCCGGCCTATGTCGAGCGGACCTGGCGGGCGCGGACCGATCGGCGCGGCCGGGCGATCGCCGGCTATTCGATGGGCGGCTACGGTGCCCTGCGCTTCGCCCTGATGGCGCCCGAGCGCTATGCGGCAGCGGCGGCGATGAGCGGCGCGTTCTGGACCCAGGTGACGCCGGAGACCCGGTTCGACGACCGGATCCAGCACATCTTCGAAGGCGCCTTCGGCCGGCCGTTCGATGCGCGCCGCTTCGTCGCCGCCAACCCCATGACCCTGGCCGGCTCGGTGTCCCACGACGGAGCGATGCCGGCGATCTACCTGACCTGCGGCAGGGGCGACCGCTATCACCTGGACCAGGAACAGGCGACCATGGCGCGGCGCCTCGCAGCCATGAGGATCCCGGTCGAAACGGCACTGACCCCGGGCGACCATGATTGGGAAACCTGGTCCGGTGCGCTGCCGGCCGTGCTGCAGTTCCTGGCGCGCCCGTTCGCCGCGGCGCCGAAAAGCTAGGACGTGATTGCAGGGGTGCCGTGGCAAGCCCGCGATTGTGCGCATCGGGGGCTGCCGTTATCACGAACCCGTGCCTCCCGACCTCGCCATGCGCTCCGCTTCCGACGATCGGTCGACCCTGCCGATCGGCGTGTTCGATTCCGGCGTCGGCGGCCTGACCGTGCTGGCAGCGCTGCGCCGCCGTCTGCCGCAGGAGGCGATGATCTATCTGGGCGATACGGCGCGGGTGCCCTATGGCCCGAAAAGCCCGGAAACGGTGGCATCCTATACCGGCGAGGCCGTGGCGCATCTGGTCGCCCTGGGCATCAAGCTGCTGGTCGTCGCCTGCAACACGGCGACGGTTCATGCGTTGGCGGCGCTCGAACGGGACCATCCGGATCTGCCGATCCTCGGCGTGGTCGAGCCGGGCGCCATGGCCGCGGCGGCCGGATCGAAAAGCGGCCGCATCGCCGTCATCGCCACCGAGGGCACGGTTAGATCCGGTGCCTATGAGGCGGCGATCGGCCGGATCCGACCGGCGGCGACGGTCGAGGCCCGGGCCTGCGGGTTGCTGGTGGCGCTCGCCGAAGAGGGATGGGCCGAGGATGCGATCGCCGAGGGCGTGCTGCGCCGGTACCTGGGGCCGCTGTTCGAGCGCGATCCGCACCGGGCCCCGGATTGCCTGGTGCTGGGCTGCACGCATTTCCCGCTGTTCACCCCGGCCATCCGCACCCTGTTCGGCCCCTGGGTGACCCTGATCGACAGTTCGGCCACGGTGGCGGACGCGGCGGCCGACCTGCTCGCGGCGCGCGGCCTCCTGCGCGCCGGCGCGGCGGGGGTACGGACCATCCGCTATCTCGCAACCGACGCGCCGGACCGTTTCGCCCGGATCGCGTCGCGTTTCCTGGGGGAGTGGATCGCCCCGACTATTGTCGAGCGGGTTCTTCTGCCGGCGCCGAGCGCGACGCTTTGACGGCCGCGGGCCGCAGATCCGTTCTGGGGCCGGAGGGGCTGGCACTTCTGCTGCTGGTCGTCACGCCGCTGTTCTTCGCCGCCAATCAGCTGACCGCCCGGATCGTCGATGGCGCGGTGCCGCCGATCACGCTCGCGGTCGGCCGCTGGAGCTGCACGTTCCTGATCCTGCTGCCGATGGTCGGCCGGCCGCTGTGGGCGGCGCGGGCCGAACTGGCGCGCGAGGCCGGGCGATTGCTCGTGCTCGGCGGGTTCGGCATGGGCCTGTGCGGCGCACCGATCTATATCGCCGGCCAGACGACGACGGCGACCAACATGGGCCTGATCTATGCCCTGTCACCCGTCATGATCCTGGCGCTGACGGCGGCGATCTGGCGGTACCGCGTGACGGCTCGGCAGGGTGTGGGATCGGTGCTGGCGCTGATCGGCGTGATGGTGATCGTCGGCAAGGGCGACCCGGACCGATTGCTGTCGCTCAGCTTCATTCCAGGCGATCTCTGGACCTTGCTGTCGACCTTGTCCTGGTCGTTCTATTCGGTCCTGCTGCGCTATTGGCCGTCGCGGCTGCCGTTGCTGGTGCGTTTCGCCGCGATCGTGCTGGCCGGCGTAATGGTCACCCTGCCGTGCGCGATCCTGGAACTGGCAGTCGCCGACTGGCCTAGGCTGGCGCCATCCGCCTTCGGCTACATGGGGTTCCTCGGCCTGGTGCCCGGCTTCTGCGCCTATGGCTGCTACGGCAAGCTCGTGGCACTCAAGGGACCGGCCTGGGCCGGGCTGATGCTCTATCTGGGGCCGCTCTACAACGGCGCGCTGGGGTATCTGCTGCTGGGCGAACAGCCGGGCTTCTACCACCTGTGGGGCTGCCTGCTGATCCTCCCCGGCCTCTACCTGTCGACCGCGCGGCGTGGCGCCGGCAGTTGACGAGGGCGGGCGGACGGGAAGGGTTTAACCCTTCCCCGCGCGCTCGATGGATGCTTACTTCAGCAGGTTCAGGATCGACTGGTTCTGCTGGCCCGAGACGGACAGCGACTGGATGCCGATCTGCTGGCGCAGGGTCAGGGCCTGGGAATTCGCCGCTTCGGTATTGAGATCGGCCAAGGTCAGCTTGTCGCCGCCTTCCGACAGCGTGACGGAATAATCGGCCGTGAAGGTCGAGCGGGCCTGCAGGATCGAGACGTTGATGCCGAGCGAGGCGCTGATCGCTTCGTTCTGGGCGATGGCGGCATCGATCCGATTGTCCGACTGGCCGAAGATCTGTTCGGCGAGCGACACGGTAATGGTGCCGAGCTGGCTCGTGAGGTTGAGCGCCGAGAAGCCCAGGACGCCGAGATTGGCGGGGCCGCCCAGGACCACGTTCGAGAAATTCAGCGAGCCGTCGGCCTTGAAGGCGCCGGTGGCGCCGGTGAACAGCGAGTTCGTGTTGCCGATGCCGGTGCCGCACAGGTTGAAGCCGTTGATGGTCAGCGTCGCGGCCGTCCGCTCGGAGAACTGGGTCGAGAGCGACGCGGTCGTCGAGGTCAGGATGTTCAGGCCCTGGTAGGTGGCGTCCTTGACCAGCTGCGCCAGCTGCTTGGCGATGTTCTTGAATTGGGTCGTCGCCGCCACGCGCTGCGACAGCACGGCGCCGCGGGCTCCTTCGAGCACGCCCTTCAACTGCTTCAGCAGGCCGTCCACCGCGGAGGTGGCGTCGAGGGCGGCACTCACCGCCGAAACGCTCTGGTCGATGTTGCCCTTGCGGGTCTCGAGCGCGCCAGTCCGGTCGTAGAGCGAGGTCGAGCGGAAGTAGGCGACGGCATCGTCGGTGACGCTGTTCACCTTCTTTCCGGTGTTGAGGCGGTCCTGGGTCCGGTTGAACAGCGAGGACGCGTTCTGCAGCTGAAGCAGCGTGTCCTGCTGGACGGAGGTCAGAGTAATGTCAGACGACATGGCACGTTTCCTTTAAGGACTGCGGCCCGAGGCATCGGTCATTCGTGACGAGCTCGAACCCGGTTTGACACCACGCTCGGTACGTACCGTTGACGTCGCTTTCCGGAGGATTTCCCCGGTCAGAACGGCAGCGGAACGTTCCGAGCCTTCATCAGTCCAAACGGCAAGGGGTGTGCCAGCGCCTGTCCGCAAAGGGGGTGCGGCGCCTAACTATCTAGGATTATTGGATTTATCGACGCTGTGCCGACGGGAGCGTCAGCAACCGTCCAGGCACGGCAGCCCGGTCGATTTGTCCTGCCCCGGCAAAAACTTCCGGGCGCAAGCGGGCAGTTTCTGCAGGATCGGGGCGCCAGGCCCATAAAAAACGGGCGGCATTTCTGCCGCCCGCTCTTCGCGTCGAACGAGGTTCGACGGATTATTTCGTCTTGCCGCTGCCGATTTCCTCGTCCCACTTGTGGAACGCGGCGACCATGGTATTGGCGTCGAGCGGCGTCTCGATCTTGTTGTCCTTGATGAGCGCGTCGTACTCGGGCCGGCCGTATTCGGCGATCGCGTCCTGGCTCTCCTTGGGCGCCATGCTCAGCGGCACGTCCTTGACGGCCGGGCCCGGATAGAAATAGCCCTCGTCATAGGCGTAGGCCTGGGCGTGCGGCGTCATCATATAGGCCATCACGTCGAGCACCACGGCCAGGTGGTCCGGAGCAATGCCCTTCGGCACGGCCATGTATTGCGCGTCGCTGACCCAGTGGAAGCCCTTGAGGGTGCTGATCTTTGCGCTCTTCGGCACGGTGCCCAGCACGCGCGGGTTGATGTCCCAGCCCGTCGTCGACACGATCATGTCGAGCGAGCCTTCGCCCAGCTGCTTCATCGTGACGCCGGTACCGGACGGGTAATATTCGATGTACTGGCCCAGGTCCTTCAGGTAGGCCCAGGTCTTGTCCCAGCCCTTGATCGGATCCTTCGGGTCCTTGTCGCCCAGGATGTAGGGCAGGCCCATCAGGAAGGTACGGCCGGGGCCGGAATTGGCCGGGCGCGCGTACATGAAGCGGTTGGGATGGGCCTTGGCCCAGGCCAGCAGGGTTTCGGCCGAGGTCGGCACGTCCTTGACCCGCTCCGGCGCGTATTCGATCAGCGGACCGGACGGATAATAGACGACCGTCACGCCATAGCCCTGGCCGAGCTTGTGCATGTCGAGGGCGGCCGGCAGATAGTTGGCGTCCAGGTTCGGCAGCTTGCCGGTATAGTCCGGATCCAGCTTGGTCCACAGGTTCTGGTCGATGCCGGCGGCCAGGCCGTCGAGGCCGGTCAGCACGATGTCGATGTCCAGATGGTTCGCGTCCTGCTGGGCCTTGATCTTGCCGGCGAGTTCCGGGGCCGGCGCCTTGGTGTAGTTGAACTTCGTGACGTGTTCGGGATGGGCCTTGCGGTAATCCTCGAAGCCCTTTTGGGTCAGGGCCAGCGCGCCGCCGACATCGATGATGTTGATCGTCATCGCGGCCGACGGCAGCGGCGGGGCATCGGCAGCCCGCGCCTGCGGGATGCCCGCGACGAGCATCGCGCCCAGCGCCACCCCAGCGAGTGCCCGGCGTGTCAGTCTCGTTCTCTGGCTAGCCATAGAAATCCCTCCCCAATGGTTCTTGATATGACAGATCCCAGCCGCAGCTTGGAGGCTGCGTGCGTTCGGCTGCGACGGTTCCATCTTTCCGCCGCCTGGTCAATTGGTAATGTGGTCTGGCCAATTTCACCGTCTCGAGATGTACGATGTTTTCGCTTGATCTCGCACCGGCATTCGCGAGACCGTAAAGTCAGACAAAAGAACAAAAGTTCTGTCCTGCAGGGGGAAGCGACCAATGTTGAGGAGGCAAGCGACCGCCGGCGCGATCATCGCGTTGGCGCTGGGCTTCGGTGCTGCGACGGCGGCCTCGGCCGGCGAGATCAAGATCGGCATGGTGACGCCGATCACCGGTCCCGCGGCCGAATCCGGAAAATATGCCCAGATCGGCGCCAAGATGGCGATCGACGAGATCAACGCCGCCGGCGGCGTCAACGGCAATACCCTGACACTCGTGGTCGAAGACGACCAGACGACCAATCCCGGCGCGGTCGCCGCGTTCTCGCGGCTCGCGAGCCAGAGCGACATCCAGGTCTTCCTGGGCTCGATCCGTTCGACCCAGGTCGACGCCATGTCGCCGGACATCGTCAAGCTGGGCAAGCCGGTCTTCATCGGCGGGACGGCGCCGCAGCTGACCCACCAGGGCAACCAGTGGCTGTTCCGCTGCCGGCCGAACGACAGCTATTCCGCCCGCGTCATCGCCGATTTCGGCGTCGATACCCTGGGCCTGAAGAAATGGGCGATCGTCCATTCGACCGATGCGTTCGGCAGCGGCGGCATGAACGCCCTGACGGCGGCACTCAAGAGCCACGGCCTGGAGCCGGCGCTGGTCCAGGGCTATCCGAACCAGTCGCCGGATTTCTCGGCCGTCGTCCTGGCGGTGAAATCGTCCGGCGCCGACATCATCGGCAGCTACTTCACCTTCGAGAACGACCTCGGCATCTTCGCCAAGCAGCTTCGGCAGTTCGGCGTCCAGGCGAAATGGGTCGGGTCGCCGTCGATCACGACCGCGACCGCCATCAAGCTCGCCGGACCCACGCTCAACGGCACCTACGGCATCGCCGACTTCGCGGCGGATTCGAGCCCGGAAGCGAAGGCGTTCTCGACGAAATACGAAACGATCGCCCATGCCTCGGCCGATAATTTCTCGTCCTGGACTTTCGACGCCGTTCATATCGCGGCCAAGGCGATGACCGACGCCAAGTCGGCGGACCCCGCAAAGTTCCGCGAAGCGATCCTGGCGATCAAGGGCTACAAGGGCGTCGAGGGCACCTACAACTTCGACCAGAACGGCGACGGGCTGCATGGCTACAACGTCGTGAAGAACGACGGCGGCAAGATCGTCTTCGACAAGCACGTCGAGTATACCGACTGATCGCCGCGGAAGGGGCCGGCACGCCGGCCCCTTCCCGCAGCTCTTCCTGGCAATCGTCGAGGATGCCGATGGCGATATTCCTGCAGTTGTTGTTTACCGGCATCGGCATCGGGGCGGTCTATTCCCTGGTCGCGCTGGGCTTCGTCCTGATCTATCGCGCCACCAACGTGGTGAATTTCGCCCAGGGCGAATTCGCCATGCTGGGCGCCTACCTGATGGTCGTGACGACGGCGGACCTGGGCCTGCCCTATTGGGCCGCGATCCCGATCAGCCTCGCGGGCATGGGGCTGATCGGCGCCCTGTTCAATCTCGGCGTCTATTATCCGCTGCGCCATCGCTCGTTCCTGCCGGTTGTGATCTCGACCATCGGTGCCTCGATCCTGTTGCAGAACTCGGTTCTGGTCGGCTACGGCCCGGCGCCGGAGAGCCTGGCCGGCATGTTCGATTTTCCGGGCTTCCAGATCGGCGAGGTGTTCCTCGACAGCCAGTACCTGCTGATCATCGGCGTCACGATCCTGCTGGTCGCCTTCCAGTATTTCTTCTTCGAACACACGATCCTCGGCAAGAAGATGCAGGCGACGTCCCAGGACAAGGAGATGGCGAGCCTGCTGGGCATTCCCGTGGCCCGCATGATCATGCTGACCTTCGTCTATTCGGCCATCCTGGGCGGCCTCGCCGGCATCCTGGTGGCGCCGATCCTGTTCGTCTCGGTCGGGCTCGGCAGCCAAGTGGCGCTCAAGGCCTTCGCCGCCTCGATCATCGGCGGGTTCGGCGACGTGACGGGTGCGATCGTCGGCGGCCTGTCGCTGGGCATCATCGAGACGTTCGGCGCCGCCTATATCTCGGTGCCGTACAAGGATGCCTTCGCTTTTCTCGTGCTGTTCGGCTTCCTGCTCATCCGGCCCCAAGGCATCTTCGGCGAGAAGGTAGCGCAAAAGGCATGACGACCCGTTCGATCAAGGCGATCCCGCCGGTCGCCCCGCTGCTGGTGATCGCCGCCCTGGCGTCGATCGTCCTGCCGCTCGTCCATCCGATGAACGGCTATATGCTCAACCTGTTCATGCAGGCCGCGACCTATGCCATGGCGGTGCTGGGCCTGACCGTCGTGCTGGGCTATGCCGGGCAGATCTCGATCGCCCAGGCCGGCTTCTTCGGTCTCGGCGCCTATGGCGTCGCGATCGGCACGACCATGCTGCACCTGCCGTTCGTGCTCGCCCTGCTGCTGGGCGTCGCGGTCGCGGGCCTGCTGGGGGCCGTGCTGGGCGCCTCGACCCTGAAGCTGGGCGGCCACTATCTCGCCATGGTCACGATCAGTTTCCAGCAGATCCTGACCCTGGTCCTGACCAACTGGATCGGCCTCACCCACGGGCCGGATGGCATCCGCAACATCCCGCGGCCGTCGCTGTTCGACGTTTCGCTGCAGGATTCCGACCGCTACCTGGCGCTTTGCCTGATCGTTCTCTATGGCGTCGGCATCTTCGTGTGGTGGCTGAAGGGCACCAAGCTCGGCCTCGGCATGCAGGCGGTGCGCGACAACGAGCTGGCGGCCGAGGTCGTGGGCGTCGACACCTACCGGGTCAAGGTGACCGCGTTCTGCCTGTCGGCCGTGCTGGGCGGGCTCGGTGGCGGCCTGTTCGCCGGTGGCTTCGGCTACATCAGTCCCGACCAGTTCAGCTTCAACGAATCGGTCGTGTTCCTGACCATGGTGCTGCTGGGCGGCGCCGATGCGGCATTGGGTTCGGCCGTCGGCACCGCCCTGCTGATCCTCCTGCCGGAATGGCTGCGCTTCCTGCGCGGCGCCTATCTGGCGGTCTACGGCCTGGCGGTCATCCTGATCATGGTGTTCATGCCGACCGGCCTCTGGGGCGTGCTGTCGCGCTTCGCCGGCCCGCCGCGCCGGGTCGACCATGGCGTGCCGGACGCCCTGACCTTGGGCGATCCGGACGCGCGCGACGGCGGCGTGCTGCTCGAGATCAAGGGACTGGCCAAGCATTTCGGCGGCCTGAAGGCGCTCGACGGCGTCGATATCTCGGTTGAGCGCGGCAAGGTGCATGCGCTGATCGGCCCGAACGGATCGGGCAAGACGACCATGCTGAACGTGCTGAGCGGCATCTATCGGCCGACCCGGGGCGAGGTGCTGGTCGACGGCGTCAAGGTATCGGGCCTGGCGCCCCATGCGCTGGCCGCCGCCGGGGTCGGGCGCACGTTCCAGAACATCCGGCTGTTCCACAGCCTGACCGTGTTCGAGAATGTCGTGATCGGCGCCCAGCGCCCGTTCAACCGGGCGGCCGAGACGCCGGCCCAGGTCCGGCGCCGGGCACTCGCCGCGCTCGATTTCGTCGGCATGGCCGACCGGGCGGAGGTCAAGGTGGCGAGCCTGCCCTACGGCCACCAGCGCCTGGTCGAGATCGCCCGGGCGCTCGCCGGCAACCCGACCCTGCTGCTGCTCGACGAGCCGGCGGCCGGGCTCAACCTGACCGAAAAGCAGGAACTGGTCGGGCTGCTGAAGCGCCTGGCCGGCCATGGGCTGACCCTGTTTCTGATCGACCATGATATGAACCTGGTCGAACAGATGGCCGACCGGATCACGGTGCTGAATTTCGGCAAGCGCATCGCCGAGGGCGCGCCGGCCGAAGTGCTGCGCCACCCCGACGTCATCGCCGCCTATCTGGGAGAGGTGCCCGACGATGCCGCTGCTTGAGCTGGTCGAACTGTCGGCCGCCTATGGCGCGGTCGAGGCCCTGAAGACCCTGTCGCTGCACGTCGGCGAGGGCGAGATCGTGGCGCTGCTGGGCTCGAACGGCGCCGGTAAATCGACCACGCTGCGGACGATCTCGGGCCTGATGAAGCCCAAGGCCGGCCGCGTGCTGTTCGACGGCAAGGACATCGCCGGTCTGCACCCGGAAACGGTGGTCCGCCTGGGCGTCGCCCATGTGCCCGAGGGCCGGCGCGTGTTTCCGGGCCTGACGGTCCGGGAAAACATCATGCTGGGCGCGTCCAACCGTTCCGGCCTCGCCCGGCGCCAGCTCGATGCCGAGGTCGAGGAGATGTTCGACCTGTTTCCCGACATCCGCCGGTTTTCGGGCGCGCTCGGCTGGACCCTGTCCGGCGGCCAGCAGCAGATGGTCGCGGTCGCGCGCGGCCTCATGTCCAAGCCACGCCTGCTGCTGCTCGACGAACCGTCCCTGGGGTTGGCCCCGCTGATCGTGCAGCAGGTGTTCCGCATCATCGTCCGCATCCGCGAGCGCGGCACGACCGTCCTGCTGGTCGAACAGAACGCCCGCACCGCGCTGTCGGTCGCCGACCGCGGCTACGTGCTGGAAACCGGCCGCCTGGTGGTCGAGGGCAAGCCCGACGCGCTGTGGAACAACGAGGAAGTGCGGGCTGCGTATTTGGGTGGGCGGGTGGTGGAGAGCGCTTGAGGGTATGGCGGGATCGACCGGAATCGACCCAAGAAAGTCATACAGCCGGAGCGGCCCTGATCGCGGAAGCGGACGTACGCCAAAGGCAGTAAATTTGCGGAGGACAGCGGTAAGGGGCGCTAGCCCCTACCTTCGGTCGACGCACTCGACGATAGAATATCTCATAGGTACCATCGTCTGGCGTGCGCCTCGCCATTGGCGCCGTTTGTGCTGCTCTAGAGAGACAACCAGTGGATCAAACGATCATCTACGATGCCGTCGCCCATGGATCAGACAATGCAAATCTTGGCGCGGTGATCGTAACCGTTATGTTCACGGCCCTGTTCGTCTATGTCGCCGTTCTCAGGGGTGCCGGACACCGACAGGGGCGGACGTTTGTGTCGAAGAGCAGAGTGGCGACGATGATCTGGACCTTCGTCGGCAAGTACCCCGCCCCTGTGATCGGAACGGCCTGCCTCGTCTGCCTTGCCATTTCGACGCCACTCGCGGCCCGGTACGCACGAGACAAACATTTGATCGATGACGGCGGGTTCGCTGTCTGGACGGGTGCCGTAAGTGGATACACTGCCTTTGAGGCAACCCGTTACCCGCAGAACAGAACCGATCGTGGTCTCGGAATCCCGCCGACATTACACGAGCGGGATCAATTGGTCGTCGCAGGCCGACGCTTTTATGTCCAGTGCGACCTGCCGCGTGACACCCCTCCTGGTGTCCCCGGCCAGGGCGGCAAATGCCTCAAGCTAGAGCCTGGATGGCGAGTCGAAGTGGATTACGTACTGCTGTCTCCGACGGAATATCGAGCCGAGCCGCTTAGAGTTCGGCTACTCGCGCCCTAATTGCTTGACCTTCAGCCGTACGGCCGGACGCCCCGGGTTCGGCAAAAGGTCTCGGGCCAGATGGCACGCTGACGGCAATCGACCCAATATCGTCGTTGCGGCAGGTAATCGGTCTTCCCCAAAGCGGTCATTGAGGAGCATTCTTACGGCGATCGCGGATGGAAGCGCCACCACGGCGATTTGAGATAAGCACCCGTGGTCGAGCCTCGCGAAACGAAATCTAGGAAAGCCATGGGAACCGAAATTGTCTTTGTTCTTATCTATCCTATCGCGCTGATCTGCTTGCCTGCCGCAATCTGGTTTTGGTCTTACGCCGCCAAGGTCGACCATCCATCAAGAATCGAATTGGCAAAGGCATATGTCCCGCTTTTAGTCGGGTTCGCCGTATCGATGAGTGGCATGGCGCTTCTTACGTACGCAGAGTGCGAAGCTGACTTCACATCAATGGTTCACGACGGCTACTACACGGAAGCTCAACGGCCAGTGTATCTGCCTGGGAGGATCGAAGGGCAGGTAATCCTAAATCTTGTCTTTGTGCTTCCGCTCATCTGCTTTGGAGTCATTCCGTGGACCGCGAGACTTGTTAGCACCGGCCGACTAAGGTCGGGCGGGATTGCCATTCGCGCCATGATCGGATGGCTAGTGCTGTCATTTATAGGCTGGCTGTTTAGCCTCGGGTTTATAGTCCCGCCGTACCCGCTGCTGCATTCTCTGACATCAGCCGTCATCTCGGTATTGATTTACGGTCTGCCGGTTCCGCTTGCCGCCCTTTGGCTTTCTCGTCGCAATTGGATTTGGAATTCGACTGCATCGTGAAGCACGATGCGGCAGCAGTCGACCCTTGTAGGTCGGTCAGTCCGTTTTAATCATTGCTCGAAAGCCGACGTTCCTTAGCCGGGATAATTCATCAGGGTTGGCGGGCATAGTCCAACTCATTGGAATCACGTAGGATTCGATTGCTTAGGCCGAACCTGCTGTTTCCGGAGCGCCATGCCCGCCGAAGTTGACTTTACCCTCCTGCTGCCAGGCCTG
>NZ_DASZBY010000042.1:0-7308 GCF_035943795.1 Aliidongia sp.
CGTCGGACCGCCATTCTCGGCAAAGACGAAGAGTCGCGTCGACAGCGTCGCGGTCGCAGGAAACGGCCCGAGGTCATTGTGGACCTCCGGTGTGTAATTGCCGATGAACTCCAGCGTGACATCCTGAAGCGCGCCCAAGGCTGTGTTGAACGGCAGCGCCTTGACGTCGAACGGGGTGAAATCGCCCAAGCTCTCGACGAGGTTCGGAATGTTCTGCACGACCACCCCGGCCCGGGCGGGCGTGGCGATCGAAGCGAACAACATCAGCGGAACGGCAACGACACCAAGGCGAATCATGGCCTCATACCCCCTTTTGGACATCGGAAAGATTTTGCGCTTGTTCGCTAAGGTTTGTCGAGAACCGCTGGTTAAATTCAAGATTCCTGCAGGCGGCTGGTGAACCGATCGCCAACGCGATGGGTGATCCGCCCGGCGTCGACCATGCCCGGCTGAACTTCTTCGCCTCGGCAACCATGCACTCGCGCTTCCGCTTATCCGCCTCGATCGTCTTGATGCGGCGGGCGCGCACGGCCGGCAGTTCCTTGTATTTGGCATGCCGCAGCGCGTTCGCCGCGCGCCGCTGCCAATATTCGGAGGTCTCCCACATCCGGATTGCCTTGCGCATCCCGGTCTCGATCTTCTCGGCATCCCGGCGCGCCCGCGCCTCGGAGTGGTGGCCCACGAGGATCGGTTGGCCGAACGGGATATTATCGGCGATCGCCGAGACGGTCCTGCGCGCGGCCTCGGCATCCTCGGCCCGGCGCTCGCTGTACCCTTCGAACCGATCGGCCCGATCCTCGGCGCGGTCCGCCAGGGTCGTGTCTTCGTCCCCGATCTCCTCGCAAAGCTCCAAAAGCAGATCCTCGCGCGGCGGCGTCCACATGGGCGCGACAAATAGTTGCTGGCGCGGCGCGTACTTGAAGCCGGCGGCTTTGACGCGCTCGTAAAGCTCGGCGTCGAGCCGGCCCTCGCTGTAGAGCCGCAGCTTGTTGTCGTCCGGCGAGTAAGTGGCTGAAAAGCGCATCGACCTGTCCCCTTCCTCAAGCCTGCGAAGCATGCGCGTCGCATGCTTCCCGGAGCCGGGCGCCGGTGGGGGTAGCAGAGGGCAAGAGCGCGTCGTCCGGAGGGGGATCACCCGGCGCGCAGCGAAGCGAGCGGTGGGGATACCGGACGAGGCGGGAGCCGGAGGCGACGCACTCTTGCCCGGCGCGAGGGGCTAGCCCCTTAGCAACGGGGCGCTGCTCGTGCGCGGCGCCGAGGCGCGTCGGCGCGTCGATCGACAATGCGGGATCGTCAAAACGGAGCCGGGAAGCAGATTGCTCTGGCAGCACGCCCTAGCGCGGCCCCCTCGCGCAACGGTTACATTACTGCCGTGTTGTTCCTGTACGGCGTTAGTGAAGGCGTCGACGAGCGGGAGGAAGGCGATGAGCGACGACAAGACCAAGACTGGCGCAGCAGATCGCCGGCAGGTCGCCAAGGGCGAGGACTATGAGGTCGAATATTTCGCGAAGACCCACGGCATCTCGATTGCCGAAGCGAAAAGCCTGATCGAGCGGATTGGCAACGACCGGGCCAAGCTGGACGAGGCCGCCAAGCAGCTGAAGTAGGCGTACCGCGGCGATAGTTCGGCAGGCAGCTTCAGTGGGCCTCTGGAATATCGCCGCTCCCGCTGACTGGCAGGATGAGTGTCTGAGGATCTTCGAGGAACGCATCCGGCGGCACGACGACCCGCCGCCCAATCAGAAACAGATCTTCCGTGTTGGCTGGTTCGGCGCCGAACCGCCGCCATCGGCCGTGGTGGTGAAGCGCCACTTCCGCCTCCCCGACCGAGGTGGCCTGGATCCAATAGAGCCCGTCTTCGAAGTGTCGCTTATCGGCCATCTTATGCCTCCACCAAAAGACCGCCGACGCCGCCCCTCTACAGGAAGCAGGTCGCCGGCGGCAAGGCTGAGCATGCTGCGCCGGGCGGGTCGGCCCGGAGCCCCAGCTGGAGACTGGGAGCTGTTAAACCCGGTAGGGGCCTGTTGGTTTCGCTCCCTGAGGGTCGAGGCTTTTTTGGGCGGAGGCGTGTGGCACCTGTTCGCCGCATTGCTCGCGATCTGCGACTGTCTTATCCTCTGCCCACCTCGGAAAGGTTGGGAGTGGTCCTATGGCCGAATACCGGCTCTATGCCCTCGACGCTCAAGGACACATCGTGTCCCGCCAGGATCTGGACTGCGAGAGCGACGACGCGGCGATCACGCTCGCCAACCAGACATTCGTGTACGATCGTCGCGAGCTTTGGGATGGTGCGAGGCTCGTGCGATCCTGGGCCGCACTCCATCCCTCCGCCGCGCGGCGCCGCCTATTCCCCAGCGAGCCAGGCGCGAAGTTCCGCGCCATGGAGCGGCTTTTCGCGGTCGGGGAGCCCGACTGAGACACCCCGATAGCCGTCGGCCAGTCCGCGGCACCCAACTATGCGCCGGACTGGAATGCGACGCCGACGCGCCGCCTCCCGATCGTTCGCCTGGACGACGGCAAACGCACGGTCGAAATGGCGAAGTGGGGCCTGCTGCCGTTCTGGGCGAAGGACGAGAAGGTCGCCTATTCGACCTTCAACGCCCGGGCCGAGGCGCTGATGAGCATGCGGTCATACCGGATGCCCTGGGAACGGCGGCAGCGCTGTATCGTGCCGGTCGATAATTTCTACGAGTGGAAGACCTTGGCGCCGAAGGTCAAGGAGCCCTATGCGATCGCCCTGCCCGATCGCAACATCATGGCGCTGGCCGGCCTGTGGGAAAATTGGAAGTCACCGTCCGGCGAGACGGTCCGCTCGTTCACCATCATCACGACCGAGCCCAGCGGCGAGATGGCGCCGATCCACAACCGCATGCCGGTGATCCTGCCGCCGGCGGCCTGGCCCACGTGGCTGGGCGAGGACGACATGTCGCTCGAAGCGGTGAAAGAGCTGTTGGTGCCTTATGGCGAGCACCTCGTGATGTGGAAGGTTCACAAGGACGTCGGCAACGTGAAGAACAATCCCGCGGGCCTGGTCGAGAGGATCCCCGACTAGGTCTCGCGACACCAGGCCCCGGTCCCTAGACCGGGAGACTAACCCGACCGAGGGACCGGAACGCCCCTGGCCGGTCTCGGCCAGCCAGGGGCGCCGCTTCCCGTCGCACGAAGACCCTCTAAGCGCGACGGCTGATCGTAACCAGGTCCGCGCCGAATTACATCGGCCGGACGTGGTGCCGATAGTGGCGGTGATGATGGTGGTGGTGCCGGTGATGATGCCGATGGATGACGCGGGCCTGGGCGAGCGACGGCGCGATCACCGCGACGGCGGCCAATATGAGCAACAGCTTACGCATTCTGATCTCTGATTTCTTAGACGTTGGCGCAGCGGGCGCTGCGTCACCTTGATACGTCAGAGAAGAGAGCGCCGGAAGTGAGTTATTGGGGCTTGGCAACGTGAAGGAGGATCACGCCGGACTGCTCGACGCGCTCGGCGACTGGGTTTCACCGGGGATCGGAGAACGGCTCGCCAGCTCCCGTTCGATGGCGGCGACATCGGCCGACCAAGCTTGCACCAGATGGGAATAGGTCCGGCCGGCGTAAACGAGCCGGAGGCCCTTGCGCCTGGTCTCGAGGGCGGCTTGCAGCGTCGCCTCATCCATTCCGATGAGACGGTGAGGAGCAAACCGTTCCCGATCGAGCAGCTCGTCCAGGTTCATCGTCTTGGCCCGAATGGTCATCGAGATCTCCATTCCCATTCTAATAAAGCCTTCATGAGACTACCCCCGAGCAACGACAAAGAGCAGAGTCGTTTCGATTTAGACGAGCTGCCGAGTGGGGGCCATGAACGCTCAAGAAACTGAATACCAATCCATCTCAGTGACAGTCTCCAACTGCGAGGCTGTTCAGAGCAAGAGCGTTTTTGCCTTCGTCGATGTCGAAATGATGATCGCTGGCGTCTCGTTTCGGATCAAGGGTGTCCAGGCGCGCCACTTGGCAGGGGGTGGCACGTCGATCCATCTTCCGACCTATCGAACGCCGGCAGGGACGTGGCGCGCGGCAATCGACCTGCCGCCTGAACTGAGGGAAGTGCTGAGCGAGGCGGTTTTGGATCATCTTCTCGACGAAGGGGTGGTGATCCGGAAGGCCGGATAGGCCGGCGCTGGAAGCAGCACAGAGGGCGCCCTGTTCAATCATTCCACCGTGGAAAAGCCTCCATCAATCACACGACGCTCATGTGTCGAAGATGAGGCAGAGGATTGTGCTTGCGCGTTCCTACCCCATGTCGTCGTCACAATAATCGACGAGTCGATATGGATAAAATCGCCGATGAAGCCAAATGGTGCCTAAAAGAAGCGCCTGACGTGGCACGCCATCTCGCGCAACATGAAGCCCATCCTCTAATCCAGCGGCTGTTTGCTTATTGGAGCAGGTTGCCGCGCCCGGATGATGGGTATCCGGCACGCAAAGACCTGGATCCCACCCAGATTGGAACCGGCCTGCCTTGGATCTGGATGGCCGACATCGTCGGCCATCCGCTTCGCTTTCGCCACCGATTGGTCGGAACCGCCCATGGGAAGGCCCTCGGAACAGACGTTACAGGCAAATGGCTCGAGGAGGCGTCGCCCGCCTTCCACAATTCCGCCTCGTATGCCGACCTTGTGCGGGTAGCCACCCAAGGGGTCATCTCCTATCGTCATGGAGAGCTGGCCCCTGAAATCCGGACAGTCGGTTAAGCTGTTCCCGTCGATGAGAAGGACGGGTTTGGATGGGCAAGGTTACGCGCAAGCGGTACACGGCTGAGTTCAAGGCGAAGGTCGCGCTGGAGGCGATCCGGGGCGAGCTGACGCTGGCCGAACTGGCGGCGAAGCACGGCATTCATCAGACGATGATCGCGACCTGGAAGAAGCAGGCGGTCGAGGGCATGGCCACGACGTTCTCTGGCAAGGCGGAGTGCGGATTCCGACCGAAGCCGGCCGGGTATTCCGATTTGAAGTCGGCCGGCGTTCCGAATTGAAGCCGGCCACCATTCCGATTTGAAGCCGGCCAGGTTCCGATCAATCATCGGCCACCTGGCTTCCGGCTTTCAGCGTTTTCCCTTGGGTCAGCAACTCGGGCATCAGGACCTCGTGATCATCCACGAGGAGCACCTGATGCCGGCGAAGAGAGAGCTGACCATGAGGCAGATACGACAGATATTGCGGTTGGTCCGCGACGGCGTCAGCGCGCGGGAGATCGGGCGGATGCTCGGTGTCGCGCGCAGCACGATCCAGGACAATCTTCGCCGCGCGGAGGCAGCCGGGCTGGCCTGGCCGCTGCCGGCCGAACTCACCGACGACGTGCTCGAAGATCGGCTGTTCACCCACGCCGGTGTGCGGCGTGGGTTCCGCCGCCGTCCCAAACCGGATTGGTCGGCGCTGGCCTGTGAGCTGAAGCGGCCGGGCGTCAACCTGATGGTGCTGTGGGAGGAGTATCGCGAGACCCACCCCGAGGGCTATGGCTACAGCCGGTTCTGCGACTTGTTCCGCGAGTTCGAGCGGCGCCTGTCGCCGGTCATGCGGCAGGACCATCCGGCGGGCGACAAGGTGTTCGTCGATTATTCGGGCAAGAAGATCGGCATCGTCGATCGCGAGACCGGCGTCGTGCGCGAGGCCGAGATCTTCGTCGCCGTGCTCGGCGCGTCGAGCTTCACCTATGCCGAAGCGACCTGGACCCAAACGCTGCCGGATTGGATTGGCGCCCATGTCCGCATGTTCCGCTTCTTCGGCGGCGTGCCCCGCCTGGTCGTGCCCGACAATCTGAAGTCCGGTGTGCACAAGGCGTCGGTTTACGATCCCGAGATCAACCGCAGCTATGGTCGAATGGCGTCGCATTACGGTGTCGGCATCCTCCCGGCTCGGCCGCGCAAGCCCAAGGATAAAGCCAAAGTGGAAGCCGGAGTGCGCTTCGCTCAGAGCTATATTCTCGGGCGGCTCCGGCGGCAGACGTTCTTCTCGCTGGCCGAGGCCAACGAAGCGATCGCCGGCATGCTCACCCGGATGAACGACCATGTGATGCGCCGGCTCGGGCTGAGCCGACGGCAGCTGTTCGAGACTGTCGAACGGCCAGCACTGGCGCCGCTGCCGGATACCGATCACGAGTTCGCCGAATGGGGCTTCGCCCGTGTGTCGCTGGATTATCACGTCGAGATAGCGGGCTTCTTCTACTCCGTCCCGCATCAGCTGATCCGTCAGCAGGTCGATACCCGGCTGACCGCGCGCATGGTCGAGATCTTCCATCGCGGCAAGCGCGTCGCCGTCCACCAGCGCCGCCATGGCGGCCGTCGGCATGGCACCGATCCCGACCATATGCCGAGTTCCCATCGCCGCTACGCCGAATGGACGCCCGAGCGGTTCCGGCGCTGGGGTGCCGCCATCGGTCCGCAGACCGAGGCGCTGGTCATCGCCATTCTCGCCAACCGTCCGCATCCGGAACAGGGCTTCCGGACCTGCCTCGGCGTGCTCCGGCTGTTCAAGGATCTGGACCCCGTCCGCGCCGAGGCCGTGTCGGCCCGCGCCGTCGCGGTCGGGGCGCTCACCTACAAAAGCATCGCCTCGATCATTGCCGCCAAGCTCGACCGCGCGCCCCAGGCCGAGCCGGCGGCGGTCCTCACCCACGCCAATCTGCGCGGCTCCGACTACTTCCATTGAAGGACGTTCACATGCTCACCCATCCAACCCTCGATCTGCTGCATGCGCTCGGCCTGCACGGCATGGCCAAAGGCTTCACCGACCTCGGCGCCCAACCCGGAGCCGCCAGTCTCGATCATGCCGAATGGCTGGCGCTCCTGCTCGAACAGGAAGCGACATTGCGCCAGCAGAAGAAGTTCGAAAGCCGCGCCCGCGCCGCCAAGCTGCGCCAGACCGCCAGCGTCGAGGACGTCGATTACCGCGCCATGCGCGGCCTCGATCGGGCGCTGTTCCTCAAGCTCGCCGGCTGCGACTGGATCCGCGCCCGGCATAATCTGCTGATCACCGGCCCGTGCGGCGTCGGCAAGAGCTGGCTCGCCTGTGCGCTCGGGCAGAAGGCCTGCAGGGAGGATCTCTCCGTTGCCTACCATCGCGTGCCCCGCTTGTTCCAGGCCCTGGCGCTGGCACGTGCCGACGGGCGCTACGCCAGAACCCTGCGCCAGATCGCGAGGGTCGATCTGCTCATCCTCGATGACTGGGGGCCGGAGGCGCTTACCGCCGAACAGCGGCGCGATCTGCTGGAGATCGTCGAGGACCGTTATGACACCCGCTCGATCATCGTCACCAGCCAGGTGCCGATCGATCG